>JBAUJD010000901.1:0-4447 GCA_049683515.1 Thermosynechococcaceae cyanobacterium
GCGCTTGGGAGCGGGTTCGACAGCTCCAAGAAGAAGATGCCACCGTTCGTTCTGCTGTTTTTGCTACGAATCGAGGCGGCGCACTGGTCCGAATTGAAGGGCTGCGTGGCTTTATCCCTGGGTCGCACATCAGCACCCGCAATGCGAAAGAAGAGCTAATTGGCGAAGATCTGCCTTTAAAATTCTTAGAAGTTGATGAAGAGCGCAACCGTCTGGTTCTCAGCCATCGTCGGGCGCTGGTTGAGCGGAAGATGAATCGCCTTGAAGTGGGCGAAGTGGTGGTCGGTACCGTTCGTGGTATCAAGCCCTACGGTGCCTTTATCGATATTGGCGGCGTCAGTGGCCTATTGCACATTTCCGAGATTTCTCACGATCATATTGATACGCCCCATAGCGTCTTCGGCGTTAATGATCAGCTTAAGGTGATGATTATCGACCTTGATGCTGAGCGCGGTCGTATTTCGCTTTCGACGAAGCAGCTTGAGCCAGAGCCGGGTGATATGGTCAAGAATCCACAGGTTGTCTTTGATAAGGCAGAAGAGATGGCGGCCAAGTACCGCGAAGAGGTGCTTGAAAAGCGGAAGCAGGCGGCGGAAGCAGCGGCGGAAGCTGAAGCTGAGGCGGAGCTTGAAGAAGAGCCTGCAACAGTATAAGGCTGCATAGGAGGCGAATAAATGGGCCACTGTCCTCGACTTGCGATCGCATTAGGTGATCCGGCAGGCATTGGCCCTGAGGTGATTGTGAAGGCACTCACTCAGACTCTACCTGATTGTAAAATTACAATCTTTGGTCAACGCCATCTTTTGGCAGGTCTAGAACCCCCATTATCTCAAAGCGCTCAGAATTCTATCGATCCTGAGCGCTTATCTATTGTGGAAGTCGGCGATCCCATCGTGGTCGTGCCGGGACAGCCGACGGCGGCGACGGGTGCGGCTAGCTTTCACTTCGTCAAGACGGCGATTGAGCATACCTTAGCCGGTGAATTCGATGCGGTGGTCACTGGCCCCATTGCCAAGTCTGTATGGAAACAGGCGGGGTATCACTACGCCGGTCAAACCGAATTATTGGCCCAATGTGCAGGCTTTGATCGCTTTGGCATGATGTTTATTGCGCGTTCGCCCCATACGCAGTGGCAGTTACGGGCCTTGCTGGCAACCACTCATATCCCTTTAGCAGACGTTCCGCAGCAGCTTACGCCTCAGCTTCTCTCATTGAAGCTAGATTTGCTGCTGGACTGTTTAGCGCGTGATTTTGGGTTGATAGAACCGAGAATTGCGATCGCAGGTCTCAACCCTCACAGTGGCGAGCAAGGGCAACTGGGCCGCGAAGAACTCGATTGGATTATTCCTTGGGTGGGGGAGATGCGATCACGATATCCCAACGTGACTTTAGACGGTCCGATTCCCCCCGATACCATGTGGGTGAAGCCAGGGCAGGCTTGGTACGGTCCTGATGCTGTGCCAGCCCATGATGCCTATTTAGCGCTGTATCACGATCAGGGCTTGATTCCGGTTAAGCTGATGGCCTTTGATCGCGCCGTGAATACCACCATTGGCCTGCCTTTTGTGCGTACCTCGCCCGATCACGGCACCGCCTTTGATATTGCCGGGAAAGGCATTGCCGATTCCACCAGTATGCGAGCAGCCATTGAGTTAGCTGTAGAACTGGTTTCCCATCGTCAGGGTCGTATTACGCAGACTTAATCTCGTGCAAAACTACCTAGCATCAACGGAATACATCGACTGGGAACATCCCGACGTTCTATCGATGGCCTCAGATTTAGCTGTAGAACTCACAGAGCCAGAAGACATTGCTCGAAAATGTTTTGAATTTGTCCGCGATCTCATCAAGCATAGCTGGGATTTTGAGCTGAACCCGGTCACCTGCAAGGCCTCCGACGTACTCAAGTATAAAACTGGGTATTGTTACGCCAAAAGTCATTTGCTGGCGGCTCTACTCCGTGCCAACAAAATCCCCACAGGGCTGTGTTACCAACGTCTCACCATCAAGGATGACAAGCCACCGTTTAGCCTGCACGGCCTCAATGCAGTGTATCTCGAACCCTATGGTTGGTATCGGATTGATGCACGGGGTAACAAGCCTGGTGTATTGGCTGATTTTTGTCCGCCCACTGAAAAGCTGGCCTTTGCGATCATCACAGCGGGTGAAGCAGATCTGCCTGAAATCTGGGCAGAGCCATTGCCTGTGATTATCAAAGCGCTCACAACCTACACCACGTTCAAAGAAGTTGCTGAGAATTTGCCAGACATTGAATTAGCGACGACCAGCCCATAAGCATGTACCCACCACTACTCCCATTCGATGGTTCCAGGCGGTTTTGAGGTGATGTCATAGACCACTCGGTTGACGCCCTTCACCTCATTAACAATCCGATTTGAGATGGTTTCTAGTAACTCATAGGGTGCACGAGACCAGTCCGCCGTCATACCATCTTCGCTAGAAATAAAGCGCAGCACGATAGGGTGAGCATAGGTGCGCTGATCACCCATCACGCCGACGCTGCGAACGGGCAGCAGCACCGCAAAGGCTTGCCAAAAGTCATGGTAGTAACCGGCTCGATTAATCTCTTGGCGAACCACGAGATCTGCATCGCGCAAAATATTTAAACGCTCTGCTGTGACCTCACCAATAATCCGGATTGCGAGTCCCGGTCCTGGGAAGGGATGCCGATTCACAATCTCTTCTGGTAACCCTAGCGAACGGCCCAAGTTGCGAACTTCATCCTTGAATAGCTTTCGAAGCGGTTCAACCAGCTTAAATCGAAGATCCTTCGGCAAGCCCCCGACGTTGTGATGGCTTTTAATCTTGACGGCTACTCGTTCACCCGTTGCCGGATCGACGTTGGTGTCCGCAGACTCAATCACATCAGGGTACAGTGTCCCCTGGGCTAGGTAATCAAAGGGACCCAAGCGCCGTGACTCTTCTTCAAAAACCTGAATGAATTCATGGCCGATGCGCTTCCGTTTGACCTCAGGATCGGTCACCCCTTCAATCTGAGCCAAGAACCGCTCACGGGCCTGCACATGCACGACAGAAATATGAAACTGGTCTTGAAATAGCTTCACCAATCGTTCGGGTTCACCCTTGCGCATGAATCCCTGATCGATAAACATGCAGGTGAGGCGATCGCCAATGGCCCGATGCAGTAAAAACGCCAGCGTTGAAGAATCAACGCCACCAGAGAGCGCTAGCAGCACTCGCTTTTCGCCAACCCTCGCCTTAACTTCACGAATCGCTTCTTCGATAAACGCGTCGGTGGTCCAGGTGGGTTCGCACTCACAACTGTGATAGACAAAGTTGCGAATCAGTGCCTGACCACATTCAGAGTGAACCACTTCAGGATGGAATTGGACGCCATAGAGGTTGCGGGTATGGTTTGCAATCGCAGCCGAGGGCGTATTGGCAGTATGGGCCAGCACCACAAAATCATCCGGTAACTGTGTCACAGAATCTCCATGACTCATCCACATCGTGGAACCCGCTTCAACATTGGTGAGCAAATCAGTGGGATCATCAATGATTAAAGAAGCTTTGCCATATTCAGCCGTCTCGGCTGGCTCTACCTGGCCGCCAAGCTGCTGTACCATGAGCTGCATCCCATAGCACACCCCTAAACCAGGGATACCCAAACCCCAAATCAGAGGATCACACAGCGGCGCATGTTCTGCGTACACTGAGCTAGGACCACCGGAAAGAATAATTCCTTTGGGGTTAAGTTGTCTAAGCTGTTCTGCTGTGGTTCGGTAGGAAAGCACCTCCGAATAAACCTGGGTTTCACGAATACGGCGGGCGATGAGTTCAGAGTACTGAGACCCAAAATCGAGAATCGCGATCATTTGCCGATCCACATCACGGTGTGAATCAGAGGCTTCATTGGGGGTTGAGAGGGGAGACTGAATCTGGGAAGGCACTTTATTCATCCTTATCGGCGAGGGGCAAAGCAGGGAAGGACACAATAAAAGGGCTGTTTAGATAAAACGATACGCCCTCAGACAGCTAGGGATCCTAGGGCAACATTAAAGTGAATTTTTAGTAAAGTAATTAGAAAATATTCATATTAGTTTAGGTCAATCTTGGCGCAGGTGCCAAAGGCCCACTCTCTTCTTTCGCATGAATAACAACCCCAGCGTCATCAATAGATCGCTGAATCTTTCTACCCAGGACGGTTTGACCGTTTTGTCCTTGGCCCCGATCGCCATGCTGAATACAAAAGACAAGCAAGCCCCACATTGATGGCAATATCCGCCACGTTGAAGACTGGGAACTGAATGAGGCGAAAATCAAGAAAGTCGATCACCTTACCCGTCAACAGGCGATCGATTCCGTTTCCTGCTGCTCCACCTAGCAAAAAACCATAGCCCGTCTGCTCCCAACGAACCAAGCGAGGGTTGAATAGCCCCAGCCCTATCAACCCAATACAAACGAG
>JBAUJD010000902.1:0-2870 GCA_049683515.1 Thermosynechococcaceae cyanobacterium
GCGCTGTCTAAGATGGAGCTGGAACGGTTGAGTCGAGGATATGTAGATGCGATCGCAGATTTTATCGGACCTGACATCGACATTTTGGCCCCTGACGTCTATACCAACCCCATGATCATGGGCTGGATGATGGATCAGTACAGCATTATCCAGCGCCAGATTTGTCGAGGGGTCGTTACGGGTAAACCCCTTGCCATTGGCGGCAGTCAGGGGCGAGATAGCGCCACCGGCACTGGAGCCTTTTACGTCATTGAAGCGATACAGCCGCGTTTAGGCTTTATCCCGCAGGAAACCACTGTTGCCGTACAGGGCTTTGGCAATGCCGGGGCCGTGATCGCTGAACAGCTTGCTGCTGCAGGCTATCGTGTTGTGGCCGTTAGTGATTCAAGGGGCGGTATCTATGCCGCTCAAGGACTGGATATTCCGAGCATTCGCCATAACAAAGAAGCGAGTCGTGGGATTGAGGCTATCTACTGTGAAGGCACCGTTTGCAATCTCGTTGATCATGACGTGATTACCAATGAAGAGCTGCTCAAGCTAGAGGTCGATATTTTGATCCCTGCCGCCCTTGAGCGCCAGATCACAGAAGAGAACGCAGACCAAATTAAAGCTCGCTACATTTTCGAGGTTGCCAATGGTCCCATTACCTCTGCTGCAGATGCCATCCTAGAGCAGCAGGGCATCCTCGTCTTTCCGGATATCTTGGTGAATGCCGGTGGCGTCACCGTGAGCTACTTTGAGTGGGTCCAAAATCGCAGCGGCCTCTATTGGGAAGAGTCCCAAGTCCAGCAGAGACTTAAATCAAAAATGGTGACCGAAACTGAGGCAATCTGGCAACTCGCTCAACAGCAAGGCCTTTCCATGCGGACTGCTGCCTATGTGCACGCCCTAAACCGGATGGGTGAAGCCATTAGCACCAAGGGCACTAGAGACTACTATCTCAGTTTGTGATGGATGGCCTAACGATGATTTTTTGAAGAGATTTGATTGTGAAACGAGTGTCAAATTCTCTCAAGGGCGGGGAACTCTAAATACACCTATCTTTCGTCAGAGGAGACTCAGGAATTGTGGAGGGTTGCGATCGCAACATCTCCATAGTCAGACGATTTGTTTGAACCCTAGCTTAATCCTTACGCCCTGCAGAGAATTCTATTGAATACCCAAATTATTGGCGGTCGGTCCTCTGATGTATTACAGCATCCAGTCCAGCAGGGCCAAAATAACAATCAACCACCTATTCACCATGTTTTGCTGATTGAAGATCAAACGGGCAAACGAGTGATTACCCTTGCCGCTAAAACCTGCACGATTGGTCGAGATGAGCAAAATACCATCGTGCTGAGGTCGAATACTATCTCACATCAACATGCGATTCTCTTGCGTGTTACCGCGCCCCAGGCTGTTACCCACCAGTTTCGCATCGTCGACGGTAACCTACAGGGCAAACGCAGCACCAACGGTATTTGGGTCAATGGACAACGGTGCGCTGCTCACAACCTCGTCCATGGCGATATGATTACCTTTGGCAATAGCGTCATGGCTCGCTATTTTGCCACTACTGACCCCACTGATATCGAGTTTTTACATGCCTGCGACACAGACGAAATATCGGGCTTTCTCTCTGGTCTCTATAATCCCTTTGATACGATATTCAGCAGCAGCAGCGAAGATGAATCCTCCCTCGTTCGCTTAGCCTCTTTCCCTGAGCTGATTACAAATCCCATCATTGAGATCAATAGTGCAGGTCTGGTCACCTACCTCAATCCTGCCGCAATGAAGCAATTTCCTACAATGCAGGAGCTACAGATACAACACCCTGTCCTCATCGGCATCCTTGAGCAGGTTCTGCAGCATAATTCGCGCTGTTTCGAACGCGAAATCATATACGAAGACTCAGTTTTTAGCCAATCCATTCACTATCTAGAAACGAGCGATCTTATTCGACTCTATCTAGCAGATATAACAGAAAAAAAACAAGCCCAGGCCGCTCTTAACCATAGCGAAAGACGCTTGCGAGAGGCGTTACAACAGGCCCATGACGATTTAGAAGTACGTATTCAAGAGCGAACTATAGAGCTAGAGCAAACAAACCGGCAGCTTACCCATGAAATCCAGGAAGGCCAACGGATAAAGGATGCACTTCTGCTGATTTCTGCGACAAATAGAGCCTTACTCACTGCGATTCCGGACTGGATTTTTCATATGGATATAGACGGAATTTTTGTTAATTACCAAGCGGCTTCTCAAATTGAAAACCCGCTAATGATAGATGATTGCTTAGGGCGAACCGTCTATGAGGCTTTCCCGCCTGAGATCGCTCAGTCGTTTATTCAAACGATGAATAAAGTAATCTTTAATCAAGAAGATCAAATGTTCGAGTATCAACTTGAACGTCAGGGTAAAGCCGTAGAGTTTGAAGCTCGCATCACTGTGAGCAGGCAAGATGAAGTGATGGTCATCATCCGTGACATCACCGAACGTAAGAAAGCTGAAGAAGATGTTCGGAGCGCCCTCGAAAAAGAGCGAGAACTTAATGAATTAAAGTCGCGGTTTGTGGCGATGACATCCCATGAGTTTCGTACTCCCCTTGCCACAATCTTATCGTCTGCTGAGCTAATTGAGCACTATAGCCACAAATGGCCTGAAGAAAAGACAAAGAAGCATCTCAAGCAAATTCAGGTTGCCGTTCAACATCTGACCGGCCTTCTCAACGAGGTCTTATTGCTCGGCCAAGCGGATGCAGGCCAACTTGCATTTCAACCTGCACCGCTTCAGCTCATTAGTTTTTGTACGGATCTGGTGGAATCTATTCAAATTACAACACAGAATCATGAAATAATCTTCACTCAAACGGGTAACGTTGAAAATGC
>JBAUJD010000903.1:0-3387 GCA_049683515.1 Thermosynechococcaceae cyanobacterium
AGGAGAGACGATTTTAATCCCAATAATCAGCAGACTATTACTCCTTTGTCCTACACAATCTGATTCAACACTGCTTCAAAACTAGCCATAGTGCGATCGCAATCCTGCAATTTATCCAATCCAAACAGCCCAATCCGAAAGGTCTGAAAATCCTCTGGCTCATCACACCGCAGCGGCACCCCCGCCGCAATCTGCATTCCCAGCTCCTTAAACTTCTTGCCAGACTGAATCTCTGGGTCACGGGTATAGCTGACAATGACGCTAGGGGCTTGAAAGCCATCCGCTGCAACACTCTCAATGCCTTTGTTGACTAGGAGCACTCGGATGCGATCACCCAGTTCTTGCTGCTGCTCACACACGCGCTCAAGCCCGTAAGCTTGGGTTTCATTAATCACATTACGGAACACCGTCAGGGCATCAGTGGGCATCGTCGCATGATAAGCATGGCCTCCCTTTTCGTAGGTCTCCATAATCTGTAGCCACTTGAGCAAATCGCAGGCATAGCTGCTGCTGGTAGTCTGCTCAATTCTTTCTCGGCCCAAGGCGCTGAGCATGACCACGCCACAACAAGGAGAACTGCTCCACCCCTTTTGCGGCGCACTGATCAACACATCCACGCCACAGGCTTCCATATCAACCCAAATGGTGCCCGAGGCAATGCAGTCTAAAACAAATAAGCCACCCACGCTATGCACCGCGTCGGCTACGGCTTTGAGGTAATCATTGGGCAAAATCATGCCTGCGGAGGTTTCGACGTGGGGGGCAAACACCACCGCAGGTTTTTCGGCTTTGATGGTGGCGACGACTTCTTCAATCGGCACGGGGGCAAAGGCCGCTCGGGGGCCATTATTAACAGGTCGTGCTTTCAGTACCGTAGACTGGGCTGGAATCTTGCCCATGTCAAAAATTTGGGTCCAGCGGAAGCTAAACCAGCCGTTGCGAATCACTAAACAGTGCTGATCGGTGGCAAATTGTCGGGCCACTGCTTCCATCGCAAAAGTGCCACTGCCCGGAACAATCACGACTGACTGGGCGTTGTACACCTGCTTGAGGGTGGTCGAAATATCCTTCATCACTCCTTGGAAGGATTGTGACATGTGATTGAGGGCGCGATCGGTGTAGACAACGGAGTATTCGAGCAGCCCATCGGGGTCAATGGTGGAAAGTAAAGCAGCCATACTTAAATGCTTACGAAGTAAAGGTATCGTTAGTCTCACAATAGCATTTTCATTAATTGCGCTCTAGCTGACAACTGCTTTGAGACAGGGCGTTGAGGGCTTTTAATCATGGCAGGAGTCTGGCTTCTTAATGGCTCCAAAGGCTGCAAAGCAGGAGTTCTTATGAAGCAGTTCGACATGCTGAAAGCCGACCTGACGCAGCAGTTCTAGCTGGTAGGTTACGGGACGGGGCGAATCTTCTTTATCGATGTAGCTGAACACTTTGTCTCGATAGTCTTCGCCATCAAGGTCAACTAAATAGTCGCCGTACCGTGTCCACATCAGATCGCGAACGGCCCGTGATTCATGGGAAATGAGATCGGTAATCCAAACGCTGCCGCCGGGGGCCAGGATTCGGTAAATTTTCTCAAAGGTCGCGACCCAGTCGGCATCATCGCGTAGATGATGGAGAACGGCTGCGGCCAGAACAACATCGTAAGATGCTGGCGCTAGGTCAACAGTCCTGAAATCGCCATTGATGGGATTGATGGTGCCTTGATTAACGGCAGAAAGACGCTCGACGGCCCGATGAATCATAGGCTGGCTAATATCGAGCAGGTCGGCGTTGAAGTCATGGCCCAGAGCCTGCCGCAGCATGATGGTATTGTTGCCTGCTCCACAGCCGATATCGAGCACCTGTTTGATGGATGAGGTCGCGGCCACAGCGGCGTTGGTAATCAGCGTCATTGCTAGGGGGGCGTCAATCGTGGCGACTTGGCCTGTTTCTAATTGAGAGAATCGTTCGACATCTTGATCAAAGCGATCGCGAATTTCTTCTACGGTTGATTTCTGATGGAGTGGTGTAGCCATACGATCATGCTCATCATTGTTCAAAATGCATGATGTCAGCTTAGCCCTACTCTGATTCGATCCGCTTTTGGGTTGTTCGTGCTGTTTTTGCAAGATCCTGCATTAACGTACCGTATCCCAGTGGACAACTGGCCTTCACGATATCTAGATCAATCTTGAACGCAAGATCCCAACGAATTTGGAGAGGTCGCTGATTGCTAGAATCATCTGCAAGGTAGGTTGAAGCTATAATTGCTTTCTCCAAGATCGCTTTCGTACTATCTGAGTCTTCTAAATTGTCGATCTCTTTTACATCAAGGGCTAGGAGTTTTGCGACAGACTGATAATCTGCTAGCAGCCATGTTTCAAAGTTGCATATTGCTAGCCCTCCGGCACTTTGATCGTTAATGGGTTGATCGTTAGCATCGAAGTGATTTTCACGAATCGTCTCCAACGCTCTTTCTAGCTTGCTTTGCCTTTAGGGTCGCTCATCATCGGAATCAACTGTAATGAGAATCATATCGACTTCTTCAGGAAACCACGAGATCACAACCTGAGCCAAGTATTTGGGCTGTAGGATCGAGTACCCTGTCCGACGTTTGCTTTCTTTTGCTAAGGGGTGCCGCTGAATAAATTCACAATCTGTGATGCCAATGTTTTGAAGCTCCCGACGGATTAATGTGTGGAGCGCTCCTTCCTGATTTTTCTCAATTGCCTTGCCACCATCTTCTGGTTTGATGTAGGGCACGCTTGGTCCGAGTTCTGCTTCACCTTCTGCAATCAGCCCAATACGAATTGGGCGATTCATACGGGGTTACCCCCAAATTGGTTTGTAAACCAGAGTTCCCCTAATGCTCCGTCATAGGCTTCTAGTGCTTTTTGAAAACGAGCCGAATCGGTTGGCAAGGCATGAACTTGAGTTTTACCTTCTTTATCGAGTTCTACTGCACGTACCTGATGAGGCTCCACATAGTTGAGTAGTGTTGGTGAGTGAGTAGTGACTAGAACTTGAACGGGTTTACCAGAAATTCCTTCAGTAGAAACAATCTTTAGCAACTCCATCATTTTATGTAGAAGCCAAGGGTGCACACCATTCTCAATCTCTTCAAAGCAAATAATACTTGGAGTATCTTCTTGATAGAGTGCTGTCAAGAAAGCAATTATCCTAAGTGTGCCATCTGAAATATCAGAAGCAGGAATGTGATGTTCTGAGTATCTATCTATCAATTCTAATGAAAACTGTTGATGGATATTTCGAGGTAAAGCAATACTTTTAACATTGGGTACAAGGCGTGAAAGTCTTTCTTCTAGCTCATCAAAGGTCCGACGATTGCCGTGCAAAATATCAACTAGAGCATCAGCAATACCGCCGCCTGTATGA
>JBAUJD010000904.1:0-1500 GCA_049683515.1 Thermosynechococcaceae cyanobacterium
GGTGTGGGTAAAGGGAGCATGGGCTAGGTCGAGCAGGTTTTCAAGGAGGAGTCCATGTTCAACCGGCAACTCTATCTCAACTTCTGCATGGAGCTGGAACCCGTCAGGAATCTGGTAAATCTGACCAGAGAGTGGGGTGGGTTCAGTAGAGCCGGGCCAGACCCAAATCATGCCACTTTGCTCTTTACAGGGCAAGCTTTTAACAGACACGTGAATGTGCTGACAAGAGGGCATATGTGTGCAGCCACCCTCGCTATCATATTGCCAGCCGTGGTAGCCGCACTGCACCGTGCCATCGACCACTTGCCCTAGAGAGAGGGGGCAGGCGCGATGGGCGCATTCATCTTCAATGCAGGCCACTTGTCCCTGTGGGTTCCGAAATAAGACCCAAGGTTCATCGAATAACTCAACGGAAATCAGGTTTGTGCTTAAAAGCTTGGAAGAGAATTCAACGGCATACCAATAATTTTTGAGGCCACTGGCAAGAAGACCTGTGATGGGTGCAGTCAGATTTGTCTGGCTGCACTTTTTTTGGCTTACAACAACCTTTTCCATTGAGGTGATGGCCTTGCTATAGTACCTGCGGTTTCCCATCCCTGTTCGGGTGTGGGGACTAGCTGACAGTCTGTCACCCAAGAAGAGAATGTCTAGATACAGGTATCACCAGAAGCGACACTGCTTCGCCAGCATGAAGATAAGGAACCATAGAGGTCAGATTTGAAGAGGGCAAGAGCATTTTGTAAAGCTCATAATCTTAAAATAATATGATTTTGGTCTAATACCTGAGTGTTGCAGTTATCAGGTCTTTTCCAGGGGGCTGTATAAAAAATTTAAACGAGTTCGTCCTGGTTGAGCGGTCTTTGTCGTTGCGAGAAAGCCTTTGCTTCTTCTAGTCTCACTCAATAGAAGCGATCGCAATCCCCGCAGACCTTCACTTGTCGCAATAATGAAAGATGTACTCACAATCAAAAATTCATGGCAAGAGACCTACGAGGATTCATCAAGCTTCTAGAGCAGCGAGGCCAACTACGGCGCATTACGGCGCTGGTCGATTCTGACTTAGAGATTTCTGAAATCGCCAATCGAATGCTGCAGCAGGGCGGTCCGGCCTTGCTGTTTGAGAATGTGAAGGGTACGGAGCAGTCAGTGGCGGTAAACCTGATGGGTACAGTAGAGCGGGTTTGCTGGGCCATGAATGTGGAGCAACCAGAAGAGCTTGAAGCACTGGGACAAAAGCTAGCACTGCTGTATCAGCCCAAGCCGCCGAAGACGCTGGCGCAGACGGTGAACTTCGGCAAGGTGCTTTTTGACGTGATTCGAGCTAAGCCAGATCGCGATCTGTTCCCGCCCTGTCATCAGGTGGTGCTCAAGGATGAGCAGGTCGATTTGACCCAAATTCCGATGCTGCGCGTCTATGCGGGGGATGCTGATAAGGTGATTACGCTGGGTCTAATGATTACCCGCGACCCAGAAAGCAAAATCCCGAACGTGGGGGTATAT
>JBAUJD010000905.1:0-2638 GCA_049683515.1 Thermosynechococcaceae cyanobacterium
CCCGACCCCTCCTTGACTTCTCTGCCATTTTTCTCATAGATCTTCAGGAAATCTGTCTTGAAGGAATAGGTAAAAGGGCTATTAGGATTGAAAAAAATCATGACTTTCCGTATGTTTTTTTCAATGAGATAGGTCGCCAATGATTGGGCTTCCACCGTAGTTGTAGGAACAGGTCGGAAAAAGTAGCCATTGCCCCTCTGTGCCAAGTCTGTTGCCGTTGAACCCGGAGAAATCATGGTTAGCCCATACCGCTGATAAATAGGAATCGCAGGCTTAGACATATCGCTGGCATAGTGACCCACTACGCCCATAATGTCTGGGTTCTTAGACAGTTCCTCTGCAAGTGTTTTTGTGTCTGTCTGAAGGTCGTCTTTGTTATTGCTGCTGCTTTTATCATTGGCAATAATGACTTTAAGACCTATATTGGGAGCAATCTCATTGGGCCTCAACAATGGAATATTGACCAGACGCGATAGCCCTCTGAGATTAAGATTGGCTTCGGTCTGAGCCTGGGCGACACCTTGTAAAAGGCGATAGGCTAAATCATTGTTATCTTTGGACAAAGGGGCCGTCACCGCGATGGTGTAATGCTTAATCTGATACTTATCAATAAAGGCATTATTGAGATAGATCAGGGTCTCAGGGTCACGGTCTCTATGATCACGGTTCCAGGTCTCTAAAAGGGTTTGAAGGCCCGATTCGTAGTCAAGTGCTTCCAGGGACTGCACTGCGTCACGTTTAGGGTCAGAAGGTGAACCTAATAAATCTTCGCCAGCGCTGATTCTGTCACCTGTCTTAAAGAAAGATGAACTTGCGGGTGGATTCTGTTCAGGTTGCCTAGTAATAAAAATGCCTGTTGCGGCCATCAATAGTGTTAATGCGGCGATGGGCACCCGTAAACGCATCAATCGTTTTTTAGAATAAGGCTGGGGCCAGCGCAGGGAATCAGCGTGGGGCTGCTGAAAGAGGGTGGGCAACCAAGTGGCATAGGGGAACCGATCTTGAATGGCTTCTAGATCATGCTGGGCTACGAGAACGGCATCATGAATGGAGCTATTTTGGGTAGAGAAATGCTGCATGAAGGACTGGAAAAAGCGATGGGCGACCTGATCGGGAACTGGCTCTCGCATATAGATCACGTAGGGAATCTTTAAATCAGAAAGATGCCGCGCCAGCCCCAAACCATCACAGGAATTGAAGATGCAGATTTTTAATCCCTTGGCTGCAGCAATCTTAAGGTGCTGATGCAGATCTTTTGAGGTTAAGCTGTCGGCTTCGTTAATCGACAGAATGCCCTGCTGGTCTTCGGTTTTGCTGTGGCCTGCGAAGAAGATAATATCCCAGCCTTGCTCTTGCCGGAGGGCTTGGGTGACTTCGTGACGCTGGGGTTGCTGCAGTGTGGTGAGTTCAATATTGGGAATGTTGTTGAGGGTGGTGAAGTCTGGGGTGAGGTTGATGTTGCGATCGCATCCAAAAATCGCCAGCACCCTTACAGGTGATGCCAGCGGATTCACTAGACCTTGCTCATACTCTAAAGAACCGAGGGCAATGGGGGTAGGGTGACGCTGCAGTTCACCCCACAGGTGCCAGGGCAAGCGCTGCAGCTCAGGATCGTCGGTGCGAATCAACAGACGAACCGGCTCGGAGGATCCATAAATTTTGGAGAGCTGGCGGACAATACGCTGGAAGTCACTGGAGTCATTGAGCCATTGCTGGAAATGGTCTTCTAATTGGCGGGCCGCTGCATCGCATTGCTGTTTGGCCTGTTGTTTTTTGCGTCTGAGGTCGAGGCGTTGTTCTGAAGCGGCTTCAAACTCTAAGCGTGTGGTTTCACCGAGGTCATAGTAGTGTGTGCGCCAGTCTGTATAGAGCGAGGTAATGTCAGGATTGGGCGTCAAGGTACCCAACAGCGTTCCTTGCGTTTGGAAGCTATGCTCAGGTCGCCACTCCAGGGTCACTTGAACGCCCTCAGAAACTTGGCCCCGGAGCCTAAGTACCACAACATGCATCGCCCTTACCTCCGCTTCACAACAATCCCCGACTTAGATCACGAAATCCTCTGTATGTTTTGCTTCGCCATAACTCAGCTCCACTGAAAAACGTTCGTGGCTAGCTGCGCTAAAGGGACGGGCAATCAAATCACCCTCAGTAGAGAGTTGCTGAAAGATCTGTCCCGCTTGATCTCGAATGGTGAGCTGTATGGCTTCTGGCAACGGTTGCTCTGTCTCGGATTCAACCATCAGTTCAACCCGCAGGCTACCCTCTTCTTTCGGCGATAGATTCATCACTAATGCGAGGTCGAGATCTTGCAGTTGAATCATTTTAGAGACAAGGGCATGATCCGGGGCGGCATCGCATTCAGAGGGATCAGAATCTAGACCATTAGACTGCTCAAGTCCCATAAAGGCAAGCTTTAGCTCTGGGGTCGGTTGCCATCCCTGTAAGGTTCCCCCCACAGATTCAGCCAGCGCCTGACCCTGCTCTCTTGCCCAAGACCATACGTGAGATAAGGTCGTGGTTTGGCAATCGTAAAGATATTGGGGCAACGTGTCTACCGCCTGGAGCTGTTTGAGATTAATCTCTCCGTTGGGCGGTATGGGTTGAGGGCTAAACCCTAGAATCTGGGCCTGTTTGAAGT
>JBAUJD010000906.1:0-2295 GCA_049683515.1 Thermosynechococcaceae cyanobacterium
AGGTGATGATCTCAGACGAGACCCCTGCCCCTGAATTCAAAGAACGGTATGACAAAGATCCTGTTGTCCGTAAGTGGCTCGATATGGCGATTCGGATTGAGGGCACCAACAAAACCTTTGGGGTTCACGCTGCCGGAGTGGTGATCGCGGCTGAACCCCTCGACCAGATTGTGCCACTCCAGAAAAACAACGACGGCGCAGTGATTACCCAGTACTACATGGAAGATCTCGAATCCCTCGGTCTATTAAAGATGGACTTTTTGGGCCTCAAGAATCTGAGCATGATTCAGAAAACCACAGAATTACTGCTGCAGAACCGCAATTTAACACTGGATGTCGATAAGTTACCGATGGATGATCCAGCGGCCTTTGGTTTGCTGGCGAAAGGAGAATTAGAGGGCATCTTCCAGTTAGAATCATCGGGAATGCGGCAGGTTGTTAAAGATCTGAAGCCTTCTAACCTCGAAGACATCTCTTCAATTTTGGCGCTCTATCGACCGGGGCCACTGGATGCAGGGCTGATTCCCAAGTTTATTAACCGCAAGCATGGTCGCGAGCAGATTGACTATCCCCACGAGCTGGTGAAGCCGATTTTGACTGAGACCTACGGGATTATGGTTTACCAAGAGCAGATCATGAAAATTGCTCAAGATATGGCGGGTTATTCTCTCGGTCAGGCAGATCTGCTGCGGCGAGCAATGGGTAAGAAGAAAGTCGCCGAGATGGAGAAGCATCGCGAGATCTTCATTGAAGGGGCCGCTGAGAAGGGTGTTGACAAAAAGGTTTCTGAAGCGCTGTTTGAGCAGATGGTGCTGTTTGCTGAATACTGCCTCAGCGGTGATACGCCAGTCTTGACGGAGGAGTATGGCTATCTATCGTTAAAGGAAATTGTGCAGCGACAGATTGACTGTCATGTATTCTCGCAGGATTCCAGCGGTCATGTTTATACGCAGCCCGTGGCCCAATGGCACCATCGCGGCCATCAAGAGCTTTTTGAGTATCAGCTTGAAGATGGTTCTGTGATTCAAGCAACGCCAGACCATCGGTTTATGGTTGAGAGGGGGGGGATGGTTGCGATCGAGCAGATTTTTGAAGAAGGGCTTTCTTTAAGGCAGAATGCATTTCCATCTTCTCAATCTGTAACAATGGCGAAAGAACTCGTATGAGACCAACCTAAATCTGGCATTCAAGCACAGCACGAGTTTCTTTTTTGGATATTTGTGGTTCTTTCCCGGTGCTTGACGAACATCCCACCAGCAGCGTTGACATTAGGAGAGAGAATTTGCATACTGAATTTCGTATGTTGCTGTAGAGAGCACTATGATTAAAGTCCAAAACACGCAGTCACTGACTGACTTCCGGGCCAATGCAATGCATACGCTGGAGCGGCTGAATGCCAGTGGTGACTCCGAGATCATCACCGTGAATGGCGAAGCCAAAGCAGTCCTGATCTCTCCATCTGTCTTCGATGAGTTTGCCAAAGCTTTCGAGGTCGCTGAAACCGTTGCTCAAATGCGGAAGAGTATGATTCAGATCGAGTTTGGAGAGTACCGAGACGGGTTTGATGCATTGAATGAAATCAGAGACAGGCTTGTAACAATGCAGGTTGATCAGGGGAACTGATGGCTTATCAGTTCATCTTGCCGAAGCAAATTGAGTCTGTCATTTATACCTCGGCGCTCTACATTGCTGAAGCAGATAGATCAGGAAATGGTGTCTAGAGCGATACAAGGCTGAAAAGCTTATACTTCAGTCACTATGAGCGAGGCAAGTGACCCATGACTGGAAAGCAAGCCTATCAGAACCGTACTGCAGTTGTTCATTTCGGACCCACCAGAGCCGATTGTCTGGACTTGGTGAACGCAGAGAATCACCAACCATTGATCGAGCACCTCCAAGCACCACTGCAAGCCCAACTTTCACCAGAACGCCATAAGCTTAATTGTCGAGATACTAGCGGCTATACGATCCACGGATTTCAGAGCCGTCAATTACAAGGATGGCTAGGCGAGGCACAAACAATTGCTATCTGTCGAGTCCGTTGCCAAAGTTGTCGAGCCGTATTCACCGTATTGCCTAGCTTCATCCTGCGCTACCGTCGCCAAGATGCAGACTGCCTGGGAAAGTTACTGGCGTTAAATCTTGGGATGGGATTAAGCAATAGAGAAACCGCTACCATTTATAGCTGGCTGGGGACAGAGCGGGGCTGGCAACCGGGTTGGGTCTGGAGTCTGGTGCAGTGGTTGGGGAACTTAATGCCGGTGTGTTTACTGTTGCTTCGGCTGGGGCTTACCC
>JBAUJD010000907.1:0-1832 GCA_049683515.1 Thermosynechococcaceae cyanobacterium
CGTCGGATATACCCCACTTGCGCAAAAATATTGCATGGCCCTCACCCTAAATCCCTCTCCCAATTCTGGGCGAGGGACTTTGACTTTCTTTTATCTTGCCCCCCTTCTCCCATTTTGGGAGAAGGGGCTGGGGGATGAGGGCCAATAGCATGGTTGGGATGCACTCAGTCCGGGAGGCCGCGAACGCCTCAACTATTTGCCAATACAAAATCGGCTAAAAATACGTTCTAGCACTGATTCGGTGGCTTCCTCGCCGGTTATTTCGCCGAGGGCATGAATGGCCCCGCGTAGGTCAATAGTCCAAAAATCGAGGGGGAGTTG
This sequence comes from Thermosynechococcaceae cyanobacterium, assembly GCA_049683515.1. Classification (GTDB taxonomy): domain Bacteria; phylum Cyanobacteriota; class Cyanobacteriia; order Thermosynechococcales; family Thermosynechococcaceae; genus RCC1774. Next base: position 322 of record JBAUJD010000907.1, read on the forward strand.
CTCTGCGATCGCAACTAACACATGCTCCAAAGATCCCTTTGCTTCTGTCAATGCTGCCGCCTGCCGCTGATTGATGGCAACCTCCATATCTGCCGCCTGCAAACCGGCTTGGGCAATGGCAAGGATGGCCTGTTCTAAGTCTTGGATGCCTTGCTGTTGGGCTGCGACTGTTGTGACGATATGGGTAATGGTTAATGGGTGATGGACGTGCTCAGCCGAGGCCAGATCGGTTTTATTAATGACTAAAATAAGAGGACGATCCTGGACCGTTTCGTAGAGCTGCTGATCTGCTGTAGTCCAGCCTGCTTCAGCATCGACGGTGAGCAACACTAGGTCGGCACTCTGGGCTGCGGTTTGCGATCGCATCACCCCAAGTTGTTCCACCCGATCCAATGTTTCCCGAATCCCAGCGGTATCTAAAACCTGCACAGGGATGCCGCCCACCACTAGCTGCGATTCGACGACATCGCGGGTGGTCCCCGGCAGGTCGGTGACAATGGCGCGATCGCTACGACTCCAGGCATTAAGCAAGCTAGATTTGCCCACGTTGGGACGGCCTACAATGGCAACCTTTAGCCCTGAGCGCAGTAGCTCACCTTGATCAGCAGTGGCTAATATTTGCTGAAGTTGAGTCGCAATCTGTCGAAGCTGAGTCTGCACTTGGGCTTCATCCAAAGGGGGCAGATCATCTTCAAAGTCGATCCGAGCCTCGATCTCAGCCAACACATCTAAGCAAGACTGGCGCAGTTGACGGATGGGGTGCGCTAACTTTCCCTGAAGACCGGCTAGGGCCGTTTGAGCTGCCTGGGGAGACTGCGCCCCCACCAGATCGGCAATACTTTCGGCCTGGGTGAGATCCAAGCGTCCGTTAAGGAAAGCTCGTAGGGTGAATTCACCGGGTTGAGCCAGCTTGGCTCCGGTCTGGAGACAAGCCTGGAGCACCTGCTGCACGGCAATAATACCGCCGTGGCAGTGAAACTCGACGACATCTTCGCGGGTGTAGGAGCGGGGGGCCAGCATTAACAGCAGCAGGGCTTCATCAATGATTTGCCCGGTGGCCAGATCTTGAATATGGCCGTAGAGAATGCGATGGCTTTCCCATTGTTGGTGGCCGGGGGCGTGGAACAGTTGGGTTGCTATAGCAACGGCTTCTGGCCCCGATAATCGCACCACCCCAATACTGCCCTGCTGGGGAACAATGGCGGTGGCGATGGCTGCGATCGTCGTGACTGCAGATGAAGATGGGGCTTTTGATTCAGGCAAAACAGGAATTTGACATCCTCCCCGACCTGAAGGCACGGGGATTCCCTGGGCTAGAGATTCAGGCATAGCTGCTTCCCTTCCAGACGAGTTGACGCATCACCGAGAACTGCTGAAATGACTTCAGACTTACACTCTCTCCGACATCCGTTTATCGCCTCCGAGTATCCCCCGGCGGCTTGTATATTCAATGCAGCATTGATGTCACTATCGTGGAACTCTCCACAGTTAGGGTCTTGCATATAAATAAG
>JBAUJD010000908.1:0-1993 GCA_049683515.1 Thermosynechococcaceae cyanobacterium
GCTTCATCTGCAGGAATTCATTTAAGAGATCTCGTGTAATCCAAGGGTTAAAGAGCGATCGCCCTCGATGGGTCTCAAAACTAATCGTGATGCCAGAACTGCGCTCTAGTTCTAGGGCTTGACCAAAGAAATCGACATTCTGCGACCAGGACCAGGCATCATATCCGCACATGGTCGAAACAAAGAGTGCCCCCATTTCTGCAGCATGGTCAACGGTCCATTTCAAGTCTGAGAGGTGATCAGCAATGGTTTTGTCTGGGCGAGGTATCCACCAATCGGAGGGGCTGCTTAAGTCTCCGCCCGTAGTCGATTCAACGATAAAAACAAGTCCATGATCGTCGAGGAGTTTTTTATAGCGGCGTTGCTCCACTGTCTCTTGGGGAATCGGGCCTTCGATGCCATCGAAGCCATCTGCGATGGTTTGGGCAATCAGGTCTTCTAGGGAGGTGGGGCCAGTCCATTGCGATCGCAACATCAATAAATCCACAGCATCCTCTCTTCAGCATTCAGGAATCTCATCATTTCACCTCAGAATAGGGTCTCAATATTGAGATAAAAGCGCTTTACTTCCCTTGAGATCGTAACTGCAGCTACAAACCCATTTGGGCAGGACTGTTTGACTAGAGCTATACGCTCGGAGATCCTTGCAATGTTAGGAACGCTAACGCAGACTAAGTCGCTAGTTGAACAAGCTACAGCCCTTGGCATTAAATTTTTCCTGGTGTCTTACACCGACCTTCTAGGTGGAACGAGAGCTAAGCTCGTCCCCGCTGCCAAAATTGCATCGGTGGAAGAAGATGGAGCCTTTTTCTGTTCCTTTGCTTCCAATCTAGGTTTGGGGCCAGATGCGGCGGAGATTGCCGCTATCCCTGACCCAAGCTCGTTGATTCAGCTCCCTTGGGAGCCGACGGTGGGCTGGGTTGCCAGTGATGTCTATTTTGAAGGTAAGCCCTTTCCGGCTGCGCCCCGTACGATTCTCAATCAGGTTTTAGATCAGTGTATTGAATTGGGATATACCTATAAAGCAGGGGTCGAGGCAGAATTCTTTTTGCTCAAGAAAGTAGACGCTGGCTACGTGGTGGCAGATGACCGCGATACAGCAGAACGGCCTTGCTACGACCAGATCAATCTAATGCGCCAGTTTGATCTCATTTCTGAGCTAGTAGAGTACATGGAAGCCCTGGGCTGGGAGCCATATCAATGCGATCACGAAGATGCCAACGGTCAGTTTGAACTCAATTGGGCCTTTAGCGATGCGAAGACAACTTGCGATCGCCATGTCTTCTTTAAATACATGGTTAAGACCCTCGCCGAGCAACGCGGCTACACTGCCACCTTTATGCCCAAACCCTTCAGCCACATTACCGGTAGCGGCGGTCACGTTCACAACAGCCTCTGGCAGGGTGAGACCAACAGTTTTGCTGAGGGCGCAGATGAGGGCGGCCTCTCCTCCATTGGCTATCACTTCTTAGGGGGCGTTCTAGAACATGCCAAGGGGCTGACGGCTTTGTTTGCCCCCACCGTGAATTCCTACCGCCGCTTGGGGGCCAGTACCACCACATCAGGAAGCACCTGGTCGCCACGCTATATTTCCTATGGCGGGAATAATCGTTCTCACATGCTGCGAATTCCTGAGGCCGGACGCTTTGAATGTCGCTTGATTGATGGGGCCGCAAATATGTACCTTGCCTTAGCCGGTCTTCTGGCAGCAGGAGTAGACGGTATTAAGAATCAAACCTCCCCCGGAGAGCGCATTGATGAAAATCTCTATGCGCGCGGCTCAGAGTTCCCCGATTTACCGACGCTGCCTGTCAACTTATATGAGGCGCTCAAGGCGCTGAAACAAAATAAGCTGCTGATGGAAACGCTAGGAGAGCTAGGCGCAAAAACCTTCTTCGAGTTCAAAGAGAAGGAGTGGAATGCTTTTTGTGATCAGGTGACGGACTGGGAAATGGATCAATATATCAATATCTAAACTGCAGCCTATGTCTAC
>JBAUJD010000909.1:0-1994 GCA_049683515.1 Thermosynechococcaceae cyanobacterium
GCAAACCTATTCGCCAGATCTGTGGACCCACCCCCACTGGAAAAAGCCCCGAACGCGCCATAGGTACAGCTATGGGAGTCGGTGCCAGCCACAATCATGCCCGGACGAATAAACCCCTGTTCGGGCAAGAGCACATGGCAAATACCGGCGGCTTCTCCAGGGGAAACCATGTCGAGCAAATGACAGTCCTGGGCTTTGGCGAAGGTCACCATGTCTTGATACATGGCGGTGGCCCCTGAGTCAGGGCGAATATCGTTGATTTGGATAAAGTGATCGGCCACCAATACAAGCTTGTCACGATCCCACACCTTGGCATCAGCGCCAAAATGCTGATGAAAGAGCGCGGCCACTGGACCTGCGATCGCATCGTGGGACATCGCCAGATCCACCTGAGCAAACACTAGCTCCCCTGGTTTGACGTAGGCATTACCAGAGGCCCGCGCCAGCATTTTTTCTGCCATCGTCATCGGTCGCGGCGGCGTTTGACTTTTGGGGCTGTTCACCTCTCCCTGCTGGCGCTTTTGATTGAAAGGGAATAGCCCCCCCGCCTCGGTAATCGCGGTGACTACCGGATCAGGGGTCTGCTGATCGAAAGTTTCTAGCGAGAGGCCAATATTGATACTGTTGCGGTAAAAGATTTCAGCAAAGGAGCGAGCACGCACTGTCTTGATCCCCGCCGCCTGAAGGGCGAGGGGCGCATACTCTCGACTAGAGCCGCAGCCAAAGTTCTCACCGGCTTCAATGACATCGTAGTTGAGAAGCTGGTCTACCCCAATCAGATGCTCTAGCGCATAGCGTTTTAAGTGTTCCGGATCGCCGTTTGTCCCTCGTTTGGCGGGGATAATATCATCGGTGTTGATATCATCACCAAGCTGCAGCACCTTCTCCTTCGTCATGCCTCGCATCTCATCTAGGGCGTATTATCACTATCAGCCACAAGCCTTCAGCTTCGTTGCGATTAGAACGCTGAACGCCTCCACCCCTGCATCGAACTTACGGTATCCGATCTCATCTTATCTGAGGGTTAGTTCGTCAGAATCAAGCCGCAGTCGTGCATCAATAAGTCCTATATCTGCCGGTGGCGGGTCCGGCTGTCTCGCGTCTGTAATCAACCAATCCAGGGCTGCCGCTTTAACGTCGATGGTCGCCCCGGTTTTATCGACGCAATATCGTCCAAACACCAGCTTGTCGACGAGTCGCACATCTGGCCCCAGACAAGAGTATTCAAAAATGACGCTGTTATCAACGGTGGCTCCCCCACAGATGTGGCAGTTGGGACCGATCATTGTGGGTCCGATAATCTTGGCTCCATCATCAATCTGGGTCATCGCACCAATATAAACGGGGCCCTGGACCTCGACCTTGTCCCAGTTCACAGACACGTTCAATCCGGTAAAAACGCCAGGAGAAACTTCACGACCTGGCACCGCCACATTTTTGATTTCACCCCTTAAGACGCTGCGGATGGCGTGCCAGTAATCTGGGACTTTGCCAATATCAACCCATTGAAAATCCATGACGGTGCCGTAAAAGGGCGCTCCCATCTCAACAAGTTTCGGGAACAAATCACCGCCGATATCAAAGGTTTCACCCGATGGAATCAGGTCTAGAATTTCGGGTTCGAAGATATAAATGCCGGTGTTGATGTTGTTGCTGAGGGCTTCCTCAACGCTGGGCTTTTCTTGAAAAGATTTGATCCGCCCCCCTTCATCGGTGACGACCACGCCGTAGCTTGAAACATCAGCAGGATCAACGCTCTTCATGACGATGGTTGCGATCGCACCTTTTTCTCGGTGCCACTTCACCGCTTCCGTGATATCGAGATCAATGAGCGCATCTCCACAGAGCACCACAAAGGTATCGTCAAAGAAAGGGGAAAAATCTTGAATGCGTCGCATGCCACCGGCAGAGCCGAGTGCCGCCCCCATCAGTGTACCGTCAGGTTTGATGTAGCCTTCAAAAGAATAGGCAATCTCAACCCCAAAGCGCTGACC
>JBAUJD010000910.1:0-6317 GCA_049683515.1 Thermosynechococcaceae cyanobacterium
GGCGTTAAAGGTATAGGGCTGAGGCTGTAGTACCATATCAGGTACACGTTTTGAATGAAATAGCCCTGGCTATTTGTTGCTCAGAACGCTGACCAACAGTTGTTGAGCATCAGTCAAAGCTGTATCTAACTTACTGGGATCTCGTCCGCCAGCTTGGGCTAAGTTTGGGCGACCGCCACCGCCACCGCCGCATTGCTGTGCGATCGCACCCACAAATTTCCCGGCCTGCAGCCCTTGCTCAATCACACCCGGACTAAACGCCGCCACCAAACTCACCTTGCCAGCCTCCGGTACAGACCCTAATACCACAGCGCCTTCACCGAGCTTTTGCAGCAAACGCTCAGCCGCCGTCTTCAAAGCTTCAGGATCGACGCCTTCAAGCTGAGACACCAGTACCTTGAAGGAACCCACCGAATCTGCCTGTTCGACTAACTGATCCGATTTGGTGATGGCTAGCTCAGATTTGAGTTGATCAAGCTGCTTTTGAGTAGACTTCAATTCAGTCTGTAGGTTGGTAACCCGCTCTGGCAGTTCTTCGGGTTTGGCCTTGAAGCGATCGCTCAATTCCCTGACCACGGCATCGCGCACATTCAGATATTCCAACACCGCCGGACCCGCAATGGCTTCAATCCGACGAACCCCAGAGGAGACCCCCGCTTCAGAGACAATCTTAAACAAACCAAGCTCAGCGGTGTTATTAACATGGGTGCCGCCACACAGCTCCATCGATACACCAGGGACATCCATCACTCGCACTTCGGCACCGTACTTTTCACCAAACATTGCTACCGCACCCTTTGCTTTAGCCTCGGCAATGGGCATGACGTTGGTTTGGGTGGCGTGGGCTTCAGCAATCCAGGTGTTGATCTGCTCTTCTACAGACTGCAGTTCTTTAGCCGTCAAGGGTTGAGCATAGTTGAAGTCAAACCGCAGGCGGTCAAAGGAGACCAACGAACCTGCCTGACCAATGTTCTCGTCGATCAGATTCTTGAGCGCGGCCTGGAGTAAGTGCGTCGCAGTGTGGTGAGCCTGGACCCGACGGCGACAGGCTAAATCGATTTGAGCGGTGATCGCATCGCCAGCCTTGAGACTGCCTCGCTCAATACGGCCATAGTGGATGAAAATGCCTGATTCTTTCTGGACATCTTCGATCCGCACCAACATATCTTTGCCAGAGAGGTAACCGCGATCGCCAATTTGCCCCCCAGACTCGGCATAGAACGGGGTTTGTTCTAACGCAATCTGCACCTGAGTTCCGGCTGCTGCACTTTCGACCGCATTGCCCTCTACCAGAATCGCTTTCACGGTAGCGCTAGAGTCATATTGGTTATAGCCCACAAACTCGGTGGGGTGAATGTGTTCGGCTAGCTTATCTAGAGCACCTTGAACGGTGAGATCAATCGTTTCATGGGCATCACGGGAGCGATCGCGTTGCTTCGCCATCTCTTTTTCAAAGCCCTTTTCATCCACCGTTAGCCCTTGCTCGGCAACGATCTCCTGCGTTAACTCCAGCGGGAAGCCGTGGGTGTCATAGAGGGTAAAGGCATCGGCTCCTGAAATCTGCTTGGGTTTACCTGCCATAATATCGGCCAGCAGTTTTTCGCCCCGGCCTAGCGTAGTTAAAAACTGGGCTTCTTCGCGCTCTAGTTCTGCTTTAATCGCCGCTTCTCGTTCGCGCACGTTGGGAAAGGCGGATTCAGAAAGTGCGATCGCACTTTCAGCCACTTGAGCTGTAAAAGCGCCCTCAATTCCGATCAATCGACCGTGCCGCACTACCCGTCGAATCAGTCGCCGCAGCACATAGCCCCGATCTGTATTAGAGGCAGTTACCCCATCGGCAATCAGATGAACCACTGCACGGATATGATCACCAATCACCTTCAGCGAAGTCTTCGTTTTCTCGTCTGATTTTTTATACTTAATTCCGGCAATCTTGGCCGCTGTCTTAATAATCGGCAAGATCAGATCGGTCTCATAGTTGTTGGGGACTTCCTGCAGAATTTGGGCCATCCGTTCTAGCCCCAAGCCCGTATCGATATTTTGCTTCTCTAGCGGCGCTAGATTACCGTCGGCATCCCGGTTAGACTCCATGAAAACGAGGTTGTAGTACTCAATGAATCGCGAGTCATCTTCTAGGTCAATCTTGTCGTCACCCAGTTCAGGCTTGAAATCATAATAAAGCTCTGAGCAAGGACCACAGGGGCCAGTGGCTCCAGCCGCCCAGAAGTTATCCTTCGCCCCCATGCGCTGAATACGGTGGGCCGGGATACCGATTTTGTCGCGCCAGATCGCAAAGGCTTCATCGTCTTCTTCAAAGACGCTGGGGACAATACGATCAGGAGGGAGCTTATAGACTTGTGTGGAGAGTTCCCAAGCCCAAGCGATCGCTTGCTCTTTAAAGTAGTCACCAAAGCTGAAGTTACCCAGCATTTCAAAGAAGGTATGGTGGCGAGCGGTCTTGCCCACATTCTCGATATCATTGGTGCGAATGCACTTTTGCGAAGTCGTCGCCCGTGGGAACTCCGCTGGCTTTTGGCCCAGAAAAATAGGCTTGAAGGGCAGCATTCCGGCAATGGTGAGCAGCACGGTGGGGTCTTCTGGCACCAACGACGCGCTAGGAAGCACCTGATGATTCTTGGCTGCGTAGAAGTCGAGGAATTTTTGTCTGATTTGAGCGCCGCTGAGCTTAGCCACTGTGGGTTCCCTGTTGTATAAGCCTTTATTTTAAATGATGTGGGGTTGCGATGGTCTTTGGAGTGTGGGTTGCGATCGCATTTAGAGCCTATAATTATGTACATAATCCCGTACGCTATCAATGTCTACAGGAAATCGATATGTCTGACTCAACAATCGTTTCAGCGACTGAAGCTCGTCAATCGCTCTTTGGCCTCGTTGATCAAGTCAATGAGTCCCATGAACCCGTCACGATTACGGGCAAGCGAGGTAATGCAATCCTAGTGAGTGAAGAAGATTGGAAGGCAATTCAAGAGACACTTTATCTAAAATCAATTCCGGGCATGTGGGACTCTATCGAGGCAGGGGTTCAAGAACCCTTAGCAGAGTGTTCAGATGACCTGCCTTGGTAATCTTGCATGAGCTGGAAGCTGCAATATACGAAACAAACTCAAAAGGATTCGTTGAAACTTGCTTCAGCCAATTTGAAAGACAAGGCGGAACAACTCTTGATGATTCTGGCGAACGATCCGTACCAGTCTCCTCCCTCCTTTAAAAAGCTGAAAGGAACCTCTACCCCCATCTACTCAAGGCGGATTAGTATCCAACATCGCTTGGTCTATCAAATTCTAGAGCAGGCTCAGGTTGTTAAAATTCTGCGAATGTGGAGTCATTATGGCGAGTAGTCGCCACCGTTGCGTCTGTGTATAACCAACCTATTACAAAAGATTTGGTTCTCATTGGCGGTGGGCATAGCCATGCGATCGCACTCCACCAATTCATCATGCAGCCTCTACCCGGTATTCGTCTCACCCTGATCAGTGCTGGGTCCAACACGCCCTATTCAGGAATGCTGCCCGGTCACGTTGCTGGACACTATACCCATGATGAGTGTCACATTGATTTGCGTCCCCTTGCCAACGCGGCCCAAGCTCAGTTCTATCTCGATCAGGCCGTGGGGCTAAACCTAGAAACCCAGCAAGTTCTCTGTGCCAATCGTCCCCCCGTGGGCTTTGATGCCCTGTCCATTGATGTTGGCAGCACGCCAGAGTTGCCAGACATACCCGGAGCCATTGAATACAGCATCCCTGTGAAGCCCTGGGATCAATTTCTGGAGCAGTGGCAGCGGCTGATTGCCCAAGTCAAGCTAGCCCCGACCAAACCGATCTGTCTGGCGGTGGTGGGGGGCGGCGCTGGCGGTGTGGAGCTAGCCCTTACGATTCAATACCAAATTCAGCAAATTTTGCAGACCGCTGAGCAGCCATTAGATAACGTCCAAATTCATCTGTTCCATCGGGGCGATCAGGTGATGACCGGCCATAACGGCTGGGTTCGTAATCACTTTCACCGCATTCTAGAGCGCAAAGGTATTCATCTACACCTCGAAGAAAGTGTCGTGGAAGTTCATGCCGGGATTGTCTACTGCAAATCTGGGTTTAAATTGACTTGCGATCGCATCTTCTGGGTCACCCGCGCCTCTGCTCCCCTCTGGCCTCGAACCGCCGGACTCGCCACCGACGAACAAGGATTTATCCAAGTCTCACCCACGCTGCAGTCTGTTTCTCATCCATCAGTGTTTGCCGCTGGCGATATCGCCGCAATGGTCCAGTCTCCCCGCCCCAAAGCAGGGGTCTTTGCCGTGCGTCAGGGGAAGCCGTTAGCGAAAAATCTAAAGCGGTTCTTAGGGGGTGAGTCACTAGAAAAATATCGACCTCAGCGCCAGATTTTGGGATTGATCAGCACAGGCGATCGCAACGCCGTACTGTCTTGGGGGCCATTGCCTTGGGGCTGGGAATCGGCCCGACTCTGGCGCTGGAAAGACAAAATTGATCGAAAGTTCATGGATCAGTTTAAAGAGCTGCCGCTGCCCATGATGCCTCCACCAGTCTCGACTCCAGAACCGATCATGCATTGTGCTGGGTGCGGGTCTAAGGTGGGTCGCTCGGTGCTAGAGCAAACGCTGCAGCGGGTCCGAGATGCTCAGCCCCCCGTCACCATTGAGGGGAACGTTATTATTGGCCTCGATACTGCCGATGATGCAGCGATTGTAGCAGTCCCACCCGGAAAAGTCATGGCCCACACGCTCGATTATTTTCGGAGCTTGATCAATGACCCCTTTATCTTTGGTCAGATCTGTACCCACCATAGCCTCAGCGATTTATTCGCAATGGGGGCTGTCCCCCAGACGGCTTTGGCACTGGCCTCGCTTCCCTATGCCAGTGACTCAAAGCTAGAAGAAACGCTGTTTCAGCTTTTGTCGGGGGCGACTCAGGTTCTGCATGAAGCAGGAGCCGTGTTGGTGGGAGGTCATACGACCGAAGGAAATGAACTGGCCTTTGGGTTGTCCTGTAATGGGGTTGTGGAGCGCGATCGCATCCTCCGTAAAAGCAATCTCAAACCCGATCAGGCGCTCATTTTAACTAAGCCTCTGGGTACGGGAACGCTCTTTGCGGCAGACATGCGGCTCCAGGCCAAGGGGCGCTGGATTGATGAGGCGGTTGAATCGATGCTGCAGTCGAATCAAGCGGCGGCGGCTTGCTTAATTAAGTATCAGGCCAGCGCCTGTACCGATATCACTGGCTTTGGTCTGCTGGGCCATTTACTCGAAATGGTTAAGTCTGCATCAGTTTCAATCGATCTCGATTTAGATGCCCTCTCTCCGCTCTCTGGCGCGATGGATTGTCTAGAGCAGGGATTCTTTAGCTCACTTCATCCGCAAAATCTGCGGGCAAGTCAGCAGATCAATAATATTGACGAGTCTCAAACTCATCCCCACTGGCATTTATTATTTGATCCCCAAACCTCTGGCGGGTTGCTGGGGGCGGTACCTGCGGATCAGGTGCTGGATTGCCTTGCCGATCTACAGGCGCTGGACTACTCGCACAGTCGGCAAATTGGCTGGGTGATTCCGGCAAAACCTTTGGCGCGGCCTGTTCGCTGTCTAATGTCTCGACGGCGCTAATATTAAAAAATTTTTGCCATCAAAGTCCCCAGTCATTAGGAGCTGCTGGCACAATTTTTAAAATACGTTAGAAATGGCTCGAGGCAGATTTGAACTGCCGACCTTGGGCTTATGAGTCCCCTGCTCTAACCAACTGAGCTACCGAGCCAAATGTTGTCACGTTGAACACCGCCAACGGTCTAGTAACTTAACATATTGTGGGTTGCGATCGCCATAGCCCTAACCGATCATTCCCCACTTAAATCTCTCGCTCTATTGCTTTTAGGTTCAGTTAGACCAATTTTCAGCAATCGGTGTGTATCTCAAACGAGAACAGTGATCAACAATGGGAAGATAAACGTGCAGCATCAATCATCATTCATGGATATCAAGAACGGGTTCGTCGGTACAGTTGGCAATACGCCTCTCATTCGTCTCCACAGCTTTAGCGAAGAAACAGGCTGTGAAATTCTCGGCAAAGCAGAGTTTCTTAACCCCGGCGGCTCCGTTAAAGATCGCGCCGCCCTCTTCATGGTTGAAGATGCCGAAGCAAAGGGACTGCTCAAACCCGGTGGCACCGTCGTTGAAGGGACCGCCGGGAACACGGGTATTGGTCTTGCCCACATCTGCAACGCCAAGGGCTATCGCTGCCTGATCGTCATTCCTGACACCCAATCCCAAGAAAAAATGGACGCCCTCAGAG
>JBAUJD010000911.1:0-2093 GCA_049683515.1 Thermosynechococcaceae cyanobacterium
CATCAATGCTGTCGAGCCTTCAAAACCACCAAGCGATTATTTGAGCTATTTATCAACTATCGACTGTTCACAATGCCTAACCTGAAAACTTATGATGCTTTCTCTGCTATCAGCTAGGATTGCTATACTAACGGCGGGTGAACGGGGTCGTTATGTTGCAGGTTCTTGGTGAGGGCACAACCAAAAACTCTCCTATGGGCATTAAGTTTTGAGGTATCTTCATCATCCGCCTTTGCCATAGTTACAATCAGGATGAGTTCTCCAAAGTGAAGCTATGAGAAGCATTGAAGAAGACGGCGTTTGGTTCCTCCCCAATAATCCAGGTAAGGAGATATCTGGTCGGCTTACATCCTCCGCTGAAGAGCCTCCAAAACTCTATCTACTTGATCAATTACAAGAAATCGAATTTTATGATACGATTCCTCGAAAATTAGAATTCGATATTATAAATGGATATTTGGTCAACGGGAAAAAGGTCACTTTATGTAATTGTCTTCAGCCCGTAGGATTTAAAACAGGTATTCAAACCAGTACAGTTCACGCAAAATATCTAATTATTGGGCATCACTTCAAGACGTTGGAAGAAATCTCCTTGAAGGGTGTTTCTTTAAGGTATAAGAATCTAGAAGACTGGGTGGATCTGCCGAATTTTGAGATTAATTGGTCTACCAACGATGAACATAATCAGGTTAAAGAGATTAATGTAAAACAGGTAAAACTAGAGCCTATTGAACTTGGTAGGTTATTAGATTTTTCGTTGATTCTTTATGACAATCCAGTTGAGTTGGAAAGACTACAAATAGCTGGTTTTTTTGGGAATATAGGCAGGAAGGTTTCTCTTGAAGAGAGAAAATCTATTATTATTCGAGCAGATGCCGAAAAAAGATTAGAAGACATCATTGATGTCATCTACTTATTTCAAGAACTGCTAATTTTTGCGTCTGGTCAAATGACATATCCATACGAAATTCAATCAGGTATTGTAGTTATAGAAAAAGAATTTAGGGTACCTGATCATCTTAGTTTTGCTTTAATGGCAGGCTTAATCAAGCCTAGTCGGACTGCAAAAAGTGATTCAGGTTTTGAAATACATGATTTTGGTGAAGAGGTGAAAGCCATTGAAGAAGAAAAGGAAAAACTAGTTCCGCTTGAGATATATTTCCAAGTCGGAGAATCAGAAGATTTAGATTCCAAGTTCAATTCTCAAAGGGTCTTATTTAGCTTTAAGGACGTAAGAGATCAATTCACTGAACTTCTAAACCTTTGGGAGCAGAATTCAAAAGAATTAGAGTCAATTATCGATTTATACCTAAGATTGACATATATACCAAAACGGCATATTAATGACTTTTTTCTTAGCCTTGCTCAAGCCATTGAAGCATTTCATAGCCTTGCACACTCTGGAAGACACATAGATAAAAGGATTTACAAGAAGGTAGTACGAAAGACACTAGAAGAAGCTGTGAATTCTATCCCAGATTCTATTCCTCTAGAAAATAACGAAGAGGAAAGTTTGGATTTAAGAGGATACAAAAAAAATTTGAAGGAGGAAAAACTTTCGCACTTAAATAGCTTCTCTTTGAGAGAGCGTTTAGAGGAGATAATAAGTGAATATCGCTCTTGTTTGCCTGATAATTTCTTTGCGTCCCCAGAGGAGCAGAGTGATTTTCTCAAAAAGATTAGGAAAACAAGAAATTATTTAACCCATTTATCTTCTGAGCAGGATGAGTATGTGGCTTCTGGTCAAGATTTGTTGATTCTGAGTAGAAAGTTAAGGGTGTTGCTAGAAGCCTGTTTGCTCAAACAATTAGGTTTGGAGGATGTGGATGTAAAAACAATTACTTCCAAGAATAGATAATTGAGAGAATGATAAAGACCTTGTCGTAATCTTTGCCACATAACAACCCCAATGCACACCGACCGCTGAGAGGTTATCTGTGAGCATCAAAGGTTATGTGCGGCGGGTGATTGGGAACGTTAAAGCACAAGGAATCCAACCAACTATTGCTTTAAGGTAAACAGGCGGCACGGGTTTCCTGGACTCATTCGTTTGCTAGCTTTAACACCGCAGTACGAGTTGATTCAGCTAAGCG
>JBAUJD010000912.1:0-1799 GCA_049683515.1 Thermosynechococcaceae cyanobacterium
AGCATTGAATTGTCTTGCACGCAGTAGGCATGCCATCTGATCCGCCCATGCTGCAAAATCAGTTTCATACAGCTCGGAGTAATTTAAATTAGGTGTACTCGGATTGGTTGATAGCATGCCAAGTCGCTTTTAACGCTATTGAACTCTATCCTACCCAACTCATCAGGGAAAGTAGTTTTGACCCTGCACTAGCCGTATCTCAGCATAATTACAGGCTCCTATCGTGATCTTGGCTTCAAATAGTCTAAAACTTCCGTAATCGTCCGGTATGTTTTTCTCTTCATTCAGTCGAATATAAGAGTAAGGTCATCGAACCCGACTTACTCCCCATATTTAAGAGAACTTATCAACCATGCTTGAGTCCCTATTGGCAGAAGCCCTGGCCGTCACCCAAGATAATCTGCAAATGGCCCAAACCATTCTCGAATGTGCCGAAGAAGCAGCAGAAGATTTAGGCCCAGATGTACGCCAACGTCTTAATCTTGTCCATGTTGGCTTAGCAATGGCACTCCAGGCTTTCGAGGACGAGAATCTCCAGGCTTTGATTTCTTCTGAACGTTTAGACTACTCCAGCAACTAGCCCTGCACAATCGACCTTTACAAGACAGCAATCAGGCTACAGAAGTGCCGCTGCCCGTTCAGCCAACATCGACCGTTCACCATGATGCAGTGTGACATGACCTGCCAAAGGCTCTTTCTTAAAACGTTCTACCACGTAGGTAAGACCATTACTGGCCGCATCAACATAGGGGTTATCTATCTGTTCAGGATCGCCGGTTAAGACCACCTTGGTCCCTTCACCAGCACGGGTCAAAATCGTTTTCACTTCATGGGGCGTTAGATTTTGAGCCTCATCGACAATTAAAAACTGCTTCGGAATCGTGCGTCCACGAATGTAGGTGAGCGGTTCAATCTGCAGCAGTCCCTGCTCCATTAGCTCTTCATGGCCGCGTCGCCAGTGACTGGGTTGCCCGGTAGTGTCTTGGGTACCAAAAATGAGATCAAAATTGTCATAGAGGGGCTGCATCCAAGGCGTTAACTTTTCTTGGATATCGCCTGGTAAATAGCCTAAATCTCGGCCCATCGGAATATTGGGACGCGCAATCAGTAGACGATTGTAGCGCTGCTCTTCGGCCACCTGCTGCAGACCTGCTGCGATCGCCAGCAATGTTTTCCCGGTTCCGGCTTTCCCCACCAGCGTCACTAGAGCCACTGACTCGCGCAGTAATAGCTCAAAGGCAAAGCGCTGCTCACGGTTGCGCGGAATGACTTGAGAAATACCCGCATGGGGAATTTTAGCCAGGGGTTCAATGCTGCCGCTGTTGCCATCGACGACCGCTAGAGCCGTATGGGACGGATTGACGGAATCAATCAGGGTGAGGGTTTGGTTGGGCAAGAACTGGCCCTCTAGGGTGATGCCGCCCTGCTTGAACAGAGCGTTGATTAACTCGGCATCGACCACCACTTCGGCAATGCCCGTGTAGAGATCGCCAACATTGACCTTATCGGTTTCATAGTCTTCAGCCGCTAGATTGAGGGCATCGGCCTTGAGGCGAAGATTAGTGTCTTTGCTAACCATCACCACGGGGCACTGACACTGGCGCTTTAGCTCTAGGGCAACGGCTAAGATGGAATTATCACCGCGATCGCGCTCTAACTCTGGGGGCAGTTCCTTGAGGGTTTCTCGGTTACACAGTGCCACTCGTAGAGTACCGCCGCCCTCTAGAACAATTCCTTCAAATAGATTGCCCTCATGGCGTAGGCTATCGAGGTGGCGTGAGACTTGGCGAGCATTGCGC
>JBAUJD010000913.1:0-2604 GCA_049683515.1 Thermosynechococcaceae cyanobacterium
AAGATATATTCATATTCTTAATCAAGAAATATCTATTCCTATCAGGAACTATTATTTAATTTTTCATGAAAGTAATGCCAGATCGCATTTCCATCTTTGTGGATGGGAATAACATGTTTTATGCTCAACAAAAGAATAAATGGTTTTTTGATCCTCGTCGCCTTCTGACTTATTTCACTGAAGAACCGGGTGTTAAGTTAAGCAATGCATTTTGGTATACGGGCTTAAAAGATGTTCAAGACCAGCGAGGATTTAGGGATGCGCTGATTAGCCTAGGCTACACCGTTCGCTACAAAATCTTGAAGGAATACTATGATGATTCATCAGGCCGTTATTCTCAGAAAGCCAATCTAGATATTGAAATTGTGATTGATATGTTCAATACGGTTGAACAATATGATCGTGTCATCTTGTTTAGTGGAGATGGTGATTTTGAACGTGCGATTGAGCTTTTACGTTCTAAAAGCACCTATATCACGGTGGTCTCAACAGAGGGAATGATTGCCAGAGAACTCCGAAATGCAACGGACTGTTATATCGATTTGAACAGCATTCGATCGCATATTGAAAAGCATGAGTCCTGAATTAGACTATCCCTCTTGCCGTTGTCAAGGTTATGGCATTTCTTTATGAACGTTTTGATCCTTGGCGGTGGCTATACCGGTCAACGCCTAGCGCACTGGCTGATTCAGCGTGATATTCCTGTTCAAGTCACCACGCGCTCAGGTTCGCCGCTGCCCACCCTAGAGATTCCGACTCACTCGTTTGCCTATGGAGACGAGACCCGTCTGCTTGCCTTTGAGGCGCTAGAAGGAGTGACCCACGTCCTCAGCAGCATTCCCCCGGCAAAAGATGGCGTTGACCCGGTGGTGGCTCTATTGCTTCACTCGCTTCAGTCGCTAAACCTTCAGTGGTTTGGCTACCTTTCAACCACGGGGGTTTATGGTGATGCCCAGGGCGACTGGGTCAATGAAGAGAGTCCACTCAAGCCCAGCAATGTGCGATCGCAACACCGTGTCAACATCGAAGCAAAATTCCTGGCGGCGGATCTGCCCACCCACGTGTTCAGACTTCCTGGCATCTATGGCCCTGGTCGCAGTCTCTTTGAGCGCCTCAAATCTGGGAAGGCTCAGAATATTAATAAACCGGGACATGTCTTCAGTCGTATTCATGTTGACGATATTGTTCAAACCGTGGGGGCATCAATGCTACAGCCTGCCCCTCACAATATTTATAACGTCGCCGATAATGAACCGACAGAACCCAGCAGCTTAATCCTAGAAGCCCACCGATTAATGGGCACTCCGCCACCGCCTGCCGTTCCCTTTGATCCGACTCAAATGAGTCCAATGGCCCTATCTTTTTGGAAAGACTGCCGCCGCGTGAGCAACCAAAAAATCAAAACAGCCCTCGGCATCCAACTGCTCTATCCTACCTACCGAGAAGGGCTAAGCGCAATTTTCGCCCAGAGCTGACGACGCATCGAACAATATTCTTTACTAGAATAAAATCATGCTTCTCGCTTGTTTCAGTCACGGTGATGGAGCCTGCAGCACGATATTGGCTTCGTTTATAGAATGAAGCGGAGGGAGTGTTTGCTTCACTGACCCCTAGGAGGCTTTGAAATGGCTAAGATTATTGCGATCGCAACCCTGCAATGCACTCTGGCGCTGCTGTCCGTTTCAGCAGCAGGGTCAGTGCTGGCTCAGTCAACAGCCGACATTGTTCGCATTGGTGGCTCTCCTCAAGAGTGGCGAGACTCCCAATCTTACTGGAACCGGTTGATTGATTTAAGTAACCAAGCGGCTCAAAGCAGACCCGCTCGGAGCGTGGGCCGTGTTGATGATGCTCAAGCTGAATTAGACAAAAACGACAAAAACCTAAAAATTGAAGAACTTTTTCTGGAACCCATTATTAAGCACAACGGCTCCTCTCAAGTATTCGGAGCGATCACGAACCGAAATAAGCAGTCTGTAACCGTTACCGGAATAAACTTTGAGATTTTAGATGAAGACGGCTACCTGATTCAAACCGGCAGCGCTCAGCCTGAACCGAATACCCTGGCTCCAGGGCAAACCGTCACCTTTAGTCGTGTTTTGCTCACCGTGCCACCCGATGCTGGCTATCAGGTGAAATTATCAGAGCCAACCTTTGTGATTCTGCCAGAGCCGTTGACGCCATCTGAACGCACCGCACTCCCCTAACTTCTACTAATTTCTACTTTTTATGTATCTCAACCTCTAAAATCTGCGATTACTTGATGCTGTTCTAGGACTGACATCCTTGACCGATATTTCTACGCTAGGAGCATAAGCGAAGAAAAGTGTTTGGGAGAGTAAGGTTATGGCTAAAGCTGCAGTGATACTTGCAACTGCGCTGGTTTTAGGAGCGACGGCTCTACCAGTTAAAGCTGCTTCGACCAGTAATAACGTTTCTGAGGCAACACCGGGCATTTCACTGACTGATGGAGATTCGGGTCAGTTAGTCGCAGATCGATGGAAACGACGCAAATTTAAACGTCAAGTTAGACGTCAAGGATTCTGTAGTCGGTCCTGGTCTCAACGCAGATGTGCCTTTGAAAAGTTCTATGCAAGGCGCTGTCAG
>JBAUJD010000914.1:0-1789 GCA_049683515.1 Thermosynechococcaceae cyanobacterium
AAAAGAGCGGTCTGCCGCCATGCTCGTTACAAATGAGGTGAAATCATGACGGACTGTCGTTAAATTACGGGCGGAGTCACAGCTCCCCAGGGATACCGAGCCTCTGGTGTGAGGGCAGGTCTAAAGACCTCTAACCTTCCTGATTTGGCATTGATTGTCTCAGATGTACCTGCTATAGCAGCCGGGGTCTTTACCACCAGCCAGGTGCGAGCGGCCTGCGTCGATTTCTGCCGAGATAATCTCCGTACCCACGACAGCGCCCAGGCGATTCTTTGCAATGCGGGTCAAGCCAACGCCGCCACTGGTGCAGCAGGCGCTGCTGCCGTGGTCGAAAAGGCACAGTGGGTGGCCCAAGCCCTCGACCTCTCCCCTGAATCGGTATTGATTGCTTCAACGGGGGTAATTGGCAAGTTGATTCCCTTAGAGAAGGTCCAGGCCGCGCTACCTCAGCTTGTGGCTGAACTCTCGGATGATGGATCTGATCAAGCCGCGCAAGCCATTGTTACCACCGATCTCGTCACCAAATCTGTAGCCCTCGAAATGGAAATCGCGGGTCGCCCCGTGCGGGTGGGCGGCATTGCCAAAGGGTCGGGCATGATTCAACCCAATATGGCAACTATGCTGGCCTTTGTCACCTGCGATGCAGCGGTTTCTCCTCAGCTTTGGAAGCAGATGGTTCGGCGGGCAGCAGACCGCAGCTTTAACCAGATCACCGTCGATGGCGACACTAGCACCAACGATATGCTGCTGGCCCTAGCGAACGGCCAATCGAGAACCCCTGCCATTACTGAAATGGGGCGGGATGCAGAGCGATTAGAAGCCATGCTGACTGAGGTGTGCCGGCAGCTTGCCAAAAAAATTGCGCGGGATGGTGAAGGCGCGACCTGTCTGATGGAGGTGCAGGTAACAGGGGCCAGCGATGAGCAAGGAGCACGCCAGATTGCCAAAACCATTGCCGGTTCGATGCTAGTAAAGTGCGCGGTGTTTGGCCGCGACCCCAACTGGGGGCGAATTGCAGCAGCGGCGGGTCGAGCTGGGGTGCGGTTTGATGCCGAGAAGCTCGACATTCGTCTCGGAGCGTTTACCTTGATGAAGCAAGGAACACCGCAGGACTTTGACCCCGTCGCGGCAAGCGACTACCTGAAACAGGATCCGGTGATCATTGCGGTGCAGGTGGGTAATGGGCCGGGTGCTGGTGCGGCCTGGGGCTGTGACTTAAGTTATGACTACGTCAAAATCAATGCGGAATACACCACCTAAACCGTGAAGCATCAACAGGTTTCCATGACTTGGCAAGAGTATGAGGTGATGCCCTGGCGGCTGGGCTGGAAGCACGAGTACTTCAACGGGATGGCCCACCTGACACCTAGGCAGCAGTCGGTGCTTACGATTGTTGAGGTAAACACTCGCCATCTTTCCCCCACACCTTGCGAGATTCGGGCCGTTGTCCCTGCCGATGCCGATGAGTTGAAGCGCCTATTTTTTGAGGTGTTTCATGACTCTGTAGAGTACTGCGACTACCCTAAAAAAGATATTCAACAGTCTGCTGAGCGCTGTATTGATGCCTATTTTGAGTCTGAGCAGGCATCGGGTTTAGGGATGTCGAGGGTTGCGATCGCATCTCAAAGTGCCTCCAGCGATCTGATTGGTGCGGCCCTTGTGATCAAGCAAGAAGAGCGTCCGCCTTTATTAAGGCTGCTGTGTATTGCTGCACCTTGGCAACGCCAGGGCATTGCGACCCGGATGGTGGCAACCGTTCTGAATGGCCTTTGTTCTACACCGTATCAAC
>JBAUJD010000915.1:0-9642 GCA_049683515.1 Thermosynechococcaceae cyanobacterium
GAACATGTGGGGTGGTTCTCACCCCAAAACCCGCCCTCATTCATCTGCCACTGAACGATCGCAAACCTCCTAGAATAGGGATGACGATCACATTGTGAGAAGGCAGACTCAATGGCAACAAAAGCGCCTGTAAAGACAGAATACGAAGCAGTTATTGGCCTAGAAACCCACTGTCAGCTCAGTACAGCGACGAAGATTTTCTGCAAGTGCTCCACCACTTTCGGCGCTGACCCTAACCACAATGTTTGTCCTGTTTGCATGGGGATGCCCGGTGTGCTGCCGGTCCTCAATGAATCGGTTTTAGAATATGCCGTTAAGGCGGGGCTAGCCCTCAACTGCAAGATTGCCGACTACAGCAAATTCGATCGCAAGCAGTATTTTTACCCTGACCTTCCCAAAAATTATCAGGTCTCTCAGTTTGACCTGCCCATTGCTGAGCATGGCTGGATCGAAGTGGAGCTACTGTCAGAGGACGGAGAAGTCACCCGCAAAAAAATTGGTATTACCCGCCTGCATATGGAAGAAGATGCAGGCAAGTTAGTGCATGGGGGCAGCGATCGCCTCTCCGGTTCCACCCATTCCCTCGTAGACTTCAACCGCACGGGTGTTCCCCTCATTGAAATTGTCTCAGAACCGGATATGCGTACCGGCCAGGAAGCATCTGAGTATGCCCAAGAAATCCGCCGCATTGTTCGCTACCTAGGGGTCAGCGACGGCAACATGCAGGAAGGTTCACTGCGCTGTGATGTCAATATTTCGGTGCGTCCCGTGGGTCAAAAGGAATTCGGGACTAAGGTCGAGATCAAAAACATGAACTCTTTTAGCGCCATTAGTCGGGCGATTGATTATGAAATCGAGCGTCAGGTGAAGGAGCTAGAGTCCGGCGGACAGCTTTATCAAGAAACACGACTTTGGGAAGAGGGCAAACAGCGCACCGTCAATATGCGTATGAAAGAAGGTTCTAGCGATTATCGCTACTTCCCAGAGCCAGATCTAACGCCCATTGAAGTCCCGCCTGCAACCCTCAAGGCTTGGCAAGGGGAACTGCCGGAATTGCCTGCGGGCAAACGCCATCGCTACGAAACCGAGCTGGGTTTATCGCCCTACGATACCCGTGTGCTCACCGATGATCATGGGATTACGGGATATTTTGAAAGTGCGATCGCATCTAAAGCTGACCCCAAGCAAGCCGCCAACTGGATCATGGGAGACATCACAGGCTACCTCAACAACGAGAACCTTAAAATCGATGACATTGCCCTCAAGCCCGCTGCCTTAGCAGAGCTGATCGGCCTGATCAAAGATCAAACCATCAGCGGCAAAATTGCCAAAGACCTTCTTCCAGAGCTGCTCACTCAAGGCGGATCACCGAAAGATCTCGTTGAAAAGCAAGGCTTAACCCAAATCACTGATACCACAGCCCTAGAAGCACTCATCGATCAAGTGCTGACCGATAATCCCACCGAATTAGAGCAGTACCGCAACGGCAAGACGAAGCTGCAGGGCTTCTTTATGGGACAGGTGATGAAGCTCACCGGTGGTCGAGCCGATCCAAAGGCCACCAATCATATGCTGAGCAAAAAACTAAAGGGCTAAACAAGACAGGAGAGCAAAACTCAAAGCCCTTCTCCCTCGGGAGAAGGGTTTGGGATGAGGGAAATACGACCTGGGTACAGGTTAGTTCTGAATAAAGAGCTGAGTAAAATAGTAGCGATTGCCAACCCGCGTAATGCCGACCCCGGTTTGATTGACCTCTGGCCTCATAATATTGGTGCGGTGAGTGGGGCTAGCCATCCAGCCTCGGACCGCACTACTCACTGGATTGGGTGAATTTTCATGCCAGGCTAAATTTTCAGCCACCAATTGAAACGGAATCCCAGCCCCTTGTACACGCTCAAAGGAGGTATTGCCGTTCGGGTCGGTGTGACTAAAAAAGGATCGAGAGGCCATATTTTGGCTATGCCCCCGTGCCACCTGGGCTAAACGTCCATTACCGCTTAAGGCACTCAATCCATTAGAACGACGAATTTGATTAATCTGGGCCTGAACTTGCGATTCCATGGCGCTGAGATTGGTGGCAGCAATGGGCTGTTGTTGTGGCTGCGACTGGGCCGGACGAATCACTCGGACAGACTCTCTGCGTTGAGTGGGGGCCGGATATATTACACGTTGCGGGGCACGCCGCTGGGGAACCACCGCTGGCTCAGGCTGAGAACGGGGGGATCTACAGACACCCGGCAAAGAAAACGGCAAACTGACAGGGAGAACAAGACAGCCCAGTACAGCCCATTGCCATGGTTTCCGAGCCATGAATGCATAGGATAGATATGGCGGTGTCTCAAATAAGGACATATCAAACCTTTGATAGTAGACAATGGGCACCCAAACATGAGCAGGACTTCGACCCGGTACCACTATAAAGGGGCAGTCGAACCATAACTGTGTTGAAGAGAGCAGCTTGATTAGGTTCCCTGAAGTGCCGTTTTCAAAGCATCCCGTACGCTTTCCTGTTCTGCAGCCGTCAGTTCTGGAAACATAGGTAGCGACAGTACTTCATGGGCCACTTTTTCAGCGTGGGGGAGCTGTCCGGGCTGATAGCCCAAGCCAGCATAGACGGGTTGTAGATGCAGCGGTAGCGGATAGTAAACCATAGATGCAACCCCAAGAGCTTGGAGATGTTGGCGGATGCGATCGCGTTTCTCTCCAGCCGCCTCCTTCGAGTTCTCTGGCAGCACTCGAAGGGTGTATTGATTCCAGACCGATTGTGCTTCGGGTAAAACGGTGGGCAGCACAATACCCGGAACGTTATGGAGTAACTGGGCATAGCGATCTGCAACGGCCTGACGCTGCTGGTTCCACTGATCTAGGTATCGCAGCTTGATGGATAAAATCGTGGCCTGTAGGCTATCTAGGCGGCTATTAACGCCGACGGTTTCATAGGTATAGCCCGACCTGCGACCGTGGTCTCTCAGCAATAGAATTTGGGCAGCAATCTCAGGGGCGTTGGTGGTCACGGCTCCCCCATCACCGCAGGCTCCTAGATTTTTTGTGGGGTAGAAACTGAAGCAGCCAATCGTACCGATACTGCCGACCGCCTTGTCTTTCCAGGTGGCTCCGATGGCTTGGGCACAGTCTTCAATAATGTAGAGATTATGACGAGTCGCGATCGCCTGCAGATGGCTCATGGCTGCGGCCTGACCAAACAGATGAACGGGGATAATCGCTCGTGACTGATCTGTAACGGCGGCTTCTACCAACACCGGGTCCAGATTAAAGGTGTCTGGATCGATATCGACAAAGACAGGGGTCGCGCCCACCCGACTAATAACTTCAGCGGTGGCAATAAAGGTGAAGGGGCTGGTGATCACCTCATCCCCTAGACCAATCCCTAATGCACGCAGCGCTAGGTAAAGGGCATCGGTGCCGGAGTTACAGGCAATGCTGTGAGAGGTGCCGACGTATTGGGAAAGCTGGTCTTCAAAATCAGCGACGGCAGCTCCACCGATGTAGTTACCCGAGGCCAACACTGACAAGACAGCGGCATTGATTTGAGGCCCAATGGCGGCAAACTGACGCTCTAGGTCTAGGGGCGGAATTTTAGGCACAAACACAGCGCTTCTAGAGATGGATTTAGCCTATCACCTTATCGCTGTCTCTCTTTTAACGGATTGTATCGGTCTAGTCAGCAATGGGCTGGGCGTCGGTTACGTTGTAACCTGTCTGATCGTCCCCGGTGAGGGTGAGGTTAATGCCACCCCCCTCGTAGTAGATAAAATCTGTACCGTCCAATTCTAGGGTAGGGTTTTTACCCGCTGATGCATCCCAGGTGAGTAGTTTGACCGCATCTTCGGTGGCAACCTTGAGCGCTGAGATGCGATCGCCTGCTTTATAGGCTTCAAAAAAACGCTGGGCCACCTCTTGCTTGCTCAGGACTTCCGATGATTCTGGAACCGTTGTGGTCTCAGGGACAGAGGAGATAGGCGGCTCCGGCAATATCTCAACACCTAGGGTTGGCGATGTCGTAGTGGCAGGCTGATCGGTTGATGGCTGTTGGCAACTCACCATCAGAATTGCGACCCCCAGGACTGACAGATTGACCACTGGATTGATTTGCATCGTTTCTTCAATCCCCTTCTATCAAATGACTGTAGTGAATACGGTAATCCTTCCAGCTTGATTGACTGCGATAGTCATGACAGGGTTCCTTGGATAAGAAAACCCCAACTCAGCCACAGCGTTCTGACTCAACGTCAGGAGCGAGCGAATTGGGGTATGAGCAATTTTTAGACCGCCCAATGACTCAATATCAACCCATTCGTCAATGGACGGACTTGAAGTCATACTAGGTAGCTCAAAACATCACAAGCGTTCTGAGGCATGTCCAATCATCCAAGGCCGCCCCCCGTTATGACTTTGATTTCTACGAGGTGCTGAACCCTGGCTTCGGCGCTGAACCAACCGAGGTTCAGATGTACCCTTCGATGACGAAGGTAAACTGCCAACATTCAAGCTAATGCTTGGCGCAGCAAAAATACGGACCGCTTGTGCATTACAGCTAGGGCAATTAATCGGGTCGCTTACCTCAGCCATTTTGCGCCAAGCCTCAAAATCGCCACAGTCGTGACATTTATAATCGTAAAGGGGCATTGTTAACAACCTCAAACGGGCAAAATATCTTTATCGAAAATTTCCGTTGGTATGGCAAGTGTACAGCAGGCATTAGGAATGTCTACAATGCCACTCACCCGTCCCTCGACAGGAGCGCAGCTCAACAACAGATAGGCTTGCTCACCCGTATACCCAAATTTTTTCAGGTATTCGATCGCGTTAAGACAGGCTTGTCGATAGGCAATATGAACATCCATGTAGTACTGCTTGCCTGTGAATTCATCGACCGAGATCCCTTCAAACACAAGGTACTCCGAATAACGAGGCTCTACAGGACCAGGCTTAAAGATAGGATTGACCATCGCATATTTTTCCATCCCGCCCTTAATGATGTCTACATGGAGGTCAATGTAGCCAGACATCTCAATGGCACCGCAGAAAGAGATTTCGCCATCTCCTTGGGAGAAGTGAATATCGCCCATCGACAGCTTGGCACCTTCGACATAAACCGGGAAGTATATCTTCGTTCCCTTGGACAGGTTTTTGATATCACAGTTGCCTCCGTGCTCACGAGGAGGGACCGTTCGCGCAGCCTCTGCTGCAACTCGATCATAGTCAGCAGCCGGTAGTTGGCCTAAAATGGCATTTTGTGGATTGGGCAATGCTGCGAGTACAGGCTCATCGCCCGATAGACCAGCGCCGTAGGTGCGTAGATCAGGTGCAGTATTGACCAGCTCTGTTTCTCGTTTATTCCACTTTGCCAATAGCTCATGAGATGGAGCGCAACCAATCAAGCCTGGGTGGGTAATTCCAGCAAACCTAACGCCAGGAATATGGCGAGAAGACGTATAGATTCCCTGCAGATCCCAGATTGCCTTAGCAGGTTCAGGGTAATGATCGGTTAGGAACCCTCCCCCGTTTTTCTTGTCAAAGATGCCGGTAAATCCCCACTCATCACCTTGCAGGGCACCGATATCTAGTAAATCTACGACGAGGATATCTCCTGGCTCTGCTCCGTTGACCCAAATAGGGCCACTGAGTACATGGACAACCGTTAGATCGACGTCTCGAATATCATCAGGACTGTCATTATCTTTAATTTGACCATCAGTCCAGTCCTTGCATTCAATCCGAAATACATCACCGGGGTTAACGGAAACTACGGCAGGTATATCAGGGTGCCATCTGTTGTGCCCAGGTAATTCCTGCTCTGACATTGACTTCGTAAGATCCACTTTAAATAGGGTCTTCGGCACAGCACCTTCTCCTTTAACAGCTAAAATTAGAGCAGAAATTAAGAATTACGCTCCAGAAAAATCAATTACTAGTAAGATTAGGAGTCTTCATAATTCCTGGGCCAAGACTAGCCTTGATTGCACCGCAAAATATGTAGCAAATGCTACCTAATAAAGTATATTTATCAAACAAAAAATAAACACACAAATGGAAGTAGAGGTGCCAAAAGACATCAGTTCTAGCCATATATGAAAATGGGTGTCAAGCATCAGAAATTAGTGTCTTCGAGGCACTATTCTCACCTGAGATCGATGTATGACGCTGATCTGTTTAGGCATGAATTAGAAAGTGGAAACTAAAGGTAGCCCTACAAAGCACTAATGCCTAAAGTCATGCATGACTAGAAAAACTGCAATGAGAGCCTTAGATATCTTAGAGGATCTATAATCTAGCTACACAGCTAAATAACGATGGAGCAAAGAATCTGTTAACTGGTTTGTTGTGCCTTGCTCAACAATTGTTCCCTTTTCCATGATGAAAAACTTTTGAGCTAGCTTGCGTGCAAATGCAATTTTCTGCTCTACAACAATAGTCGTAATACCCTTCTCTATATTGATGCGTCGCAGAGTATCTTCAATCTCTTGAACAATAGATGGTTGAATTCCTTCGGTTGGTTCGTCTAAGAGCATCATCTTAGGGTTGCACATGACACCTCGAGCAATGGCAAGCTGTTGTTGTTGGCCTCCACTCAATAAGCCGCCTTGACGATTTAAGTGTTCTTTAAGCATCGGGAAAAAGTCAAAAATCTCATCGGGAATCCGTTTGCTTTTTCTCCCACTGGCACTAAACCCCATCTTTAAATTATCGAGGACAGATAAATAAGGAATAATTTCTCTGCCTTGAGGAATATACGCGATTCCTCCTCTAGCTCTCTTGAATGTAGGTGCTTTCGTAATATTTGCACCATTGAATGAGATGCTGCCCTTGGTTAGAGGATTAAGCCCTATGATACTGCGCAGCAGCGTCGTTTTCCCGACGCCATTACGACCGAGCAAGCAAACAATCTCTCCGTCGTTAACCGACATGTTGACATCAAACAAAACGGGCGTTTGACCATAGCCAGCGGTTACACCCTTCAGTTCTAGCAATGGCGGCTCCATCGCTATACCATCATTCTCAAGCAGCAGCGTTGATTGTTTCACGACCTAAGTAAACCTCTATCACTTTAGAATTGCTTTGAATTTCTTCTACCGAACCTTCTGCCAAAACGGTTCCTTGGTGTAATACAACGATTCGCTCAGCAATTTGCTTAACAAACTCCATATCGTGCTCAATGACAACAACTGAATGAGACTTAGCAATACTTTTTATGATTTCACCCGTCATGTGGGTCTCATCGGCTGTCATTCCAGCGGTGGGTTCGTCCAGCAGAATGATGGAAGGATCTTGTGCTAGCACCATTCCAATTTCGACCCACTGTTTTTGCCCGTGCGACAAAGAAGATACTTGCTCAAAGGCTTGCTCTACTAGGCCTGTCCGTTCCAAAACATTATAGATTTTACTTTTTTTGGCTTGAGTTAACTTTGCAGTGATTGAAGCAAAAATTCCATGCGTTCCTTTCAACGCTAGTAGAATATTATCAAACACGGTCAGGTCATTGTAGACATTGGGGTTCTGAAATTTTCGGCCAATGCCCATTCGTGCGATTTCGTGGGGCCCATTGTGAGTAATATCTTTGCCCTGATAGTAAACATGCCCTGAAAAAACAGGCGATTTACTCACAATGGCATCTAAGAGCGTGCTTTTACCTGCGCCATTGGGGCCAATGATGGTAACAATTTCACCATCATAAACATCTAGGCTAACGCCGCTGAGTGCTTTAAAGCCTGAGAAAACAACATTCAAGTCCTTTATCGATAGAACCGCATCCATTGATAATTTCCTCCTATTTCTTCGTTAGATTAATTCTTGACTGCATCGCGTTCCTTTACTACATCAGGTATAGGGATTGGTTTGGGCTTAGATAAATTGGCTAGACTAAGGCTTTTCGGAACTAAACTCATCAAACCATTAGGAATAAATAGAACAACGACTAGTAACAAAACACCGACCACAAGTTGCCAGTCTTGAGTCACTTTCTCAGCATAGTTCTGTACCTGGCCTAGCAAAATTGTTGCGGCCAGTGGCCCCAGCAATGTCCCTCTTCCCCCAATAGCAACCCAAATCACGACCTGAGTCCCAAAGGCAACCGCCAAATAAACAGGAGAGATAAACCGATTCAAAGGAACAAACAAGCCACCTGAAATACCTGCTAGCCCAGCAGACAAGGTCCAAACAAAGATCTTGAATTGGGCAACGTCATAGCCCAGAAATGAGATACGATTCTCATTCTCTTTGATAGAACGTAGGATCAATCCAAAATTAGATTGGGTCAACCACCAGCTCAGGCCTAGGACAAAAACTGTGTAGGCCAAAATAATAAAGTAAAGCCCTAAGGGCGGAATAACGGTGCCAAAGAAACTTAGCTTGCTAACATCTGTAATGCCATTGGTGCCGCCAGTATACGCCTGTTGACTCACAAAAAGAGTCGTCAGCGCCGAGGAAATTGCTAGCGTGATAATGGTGATGTACACGCCACTGACCTTAGATCGGAAGATAAAAGAGCCAATAATGTAGGCAAAGAATGCCGGTACAGCAACCATTGCCACTAAAGCCACCGGAAAATACTTGAGCGGTGCAATAAACCAGGGCAGCGTTTTTAAGCCATTCCAAACCATAAAGTCAGGCACATCTCCCCCATAGGTATTGGAGGCAGCGGAAAGATTGAGCTTCAGATAATAGGCTGAAGCATAGCCTCCTAAGGTAAAGAAAACGCCGTGGGCAAAACTCAAGATGCCTGTAAATCCCCACACGAGGTCTAAAGAGATAGCTAGCGTACCGAACAGCAATAGCTTAGACATTAGAGAAAGCTGAAAGCTATTGACCACGAAGGGCAAAATAATAAAAATTAGTAGCCCTATGCCACCGATGGCAAGCAACTTTTTAGGGAAAGTAGATTGCTTATACCCCATTACGACATTGGTCATGGTCATCGTCAGATCTCCTGCAGGTTCTTCTGATAGATAGAGGACAAACACTTAAGAGCAACTAGGTGCGTTTTTGAACCGTGAATAGACCCTCAGGACGATAACGAATCAAAACAATCACAGCACCCAACACAATGACCCTAGCGAGGGGATCATTGAGAATGAAGGCAATAACAGCGTTTGCTTCGCCAATTAAGAGGGAGCCAGCTAGAATGCCAATTAGCTTATCCGCCCCACCTGTAACTACCACCATCCAGGCATCTACTAGATAATCTCCACCCATGGGCGGGGCCACGGTTTTGAGCGCAGAAATCACGGACCCTGCGATGCCCGCTAAGCCGCAGCCGTAGGCAAACGTACCCATGTCGACTAGCTTTGTATTTACACCCAGGCATTGAGCCATACTCCGGTTTTGGGTAACAGCTCTGATTTGCCGTCCCCAAGAGGTTCCATAGAATAAATACATCGTTAACGCTAATAGTGCCAGTGCGATCGCAATAATAAATAGACGATAGTAAGAAATTGCAACAGCAGTCCCAGCGTCGCTCGTGTACAGCGGCAAATTACCAGATAGATACGCAGGCGATTTCACATACTTGAGCTGAGCCGAAAAGATCAGCTTCACGACACCTTGCAAAACAATGCTTAAGCCCCACGTTGCCAGTAGGGTTTCTAACGGTCGGCCATAGAGACGTCGAATGATGGTTAATTC
>JBAUJD010000916.1:0-8209 GCA_049683515.1 Thermosynechococcaceae cyanobacterium
GCATTTGTTTGAGTGTTTGGCTCAAAGTGGACTCTCGCCCCCACTCAATCAGACGCAACCTGCGATCTGATGAAAAAATGATGGCTTTCGCAATAAGCCTCACTTGTTGCTGTGACTAATTACGATAGATGAAACATCTTGAAATCCAGCTTGTTGGTAGAAGGATCTCAGATGCTGCCACGGGATACAGTAACAGATGCGATTGGCAAGCTGCTCAGTACATGTCTGAAGCAACTGTGTGCCGATGCCTTGACGCTGAAACGGAGCTAGAATCTGCATCCCTCGAAGTACAAAGAAGTCAGTATTTGGACACAAACGCACTGCACCGACAATTTCTGCCTCCAATTGTGCAATGAATATCAAGTCTTCCTCACTAAGACCACCTCCGTAACCACACTGGCGATAAAAAACTTTAATGTCTTCCATGTCATGTAGTTTTGCTGGGCTAATTATCGTCATACTGCTCTGCACACTGGGCTAATTTTCAATGATGATATTGTTTGGTAGCGTAAGAAAGCTCAAAATGTCGCCTCACTCAAAATTGCAAGTCCCTTTAACTTTGATTGCTGATAGATGAGATTTTCGCAACACCACCATCAACAGACTAAACCACATAACGTTTCGCATCATCGGGCTGTGATTCAGTGTGGATAGCGAAGTATCCCAGTCAGGCATACACGGCTCCGATTCACATGTTTGCTCTATATAGCATTACGGGTTGCGTTTCAAAACAGTGATAGCTGATGGGGTCTATCGGAAAAATGGTGGTCTGCATCAAGGCATCGAAGAGCGTGTGAGATGTTTTTCCCAAGTCGTTGAGCAAACATAACGGGGACAGCATTGCCAATTTGTTTGTGGATGTCCCTCTTGTTGCCGCCTACGAATGTCCAGTCGTCTGGGAATGTCTGAAGACGTGCATACTCACGATCTGTGAAAGAGCGAAGGCGAGAAGCCGAAATACGCCAAAGCGTAACAGAAGCATTAGGGTTACGAATGTGCTTTCCATTAACCCTGTCTTTTTTCTTTCGCTTTGCAGTTACGTGTCCTTGCGCCCAGCCCCAGACTGTAGCTGTGTCAACCGCAGGAAATGGATCATCGAATGAGCGCAATGGATTGCCGTCAGATGCAGTGCGCGAAAAACGAACAGGCATTACTTCATCGTGTTCACTAAAAGTTGAGTGTGTTTCGACGTGGACGGCACTTTTGAAACCCCAGGTAGGGTTGTGATTTGGAAGGTCAGGAGGTGACCCACAATCATTTGACAAGTCGTAGAGAAAATCACGAATCACGGTTTCATACTTGTCGGGCTGCGGGAGATGATATCCAATAGGAGCGTTTCCGAGAAACGCGACAAATACAAAGCGTCGTCGTGTTTGCGGTACGCCAAAATAGCACATTTTAAAAACGTCGAAGAATACGCTGTAGCCTATTTGTTCTAGTTCACGCGATATCTGCTGGGCAAACGGCCTGCCTGTCGTGGGACATTTCATCGTGCGTAAGTTCAGCACGTTCTCGATTACCACTACTCTTGGGCGTGACTCCTTGGCAATTCGCATCACGTGAGTATAAAGCTGGTTACGGGGGTCAGCCTCAACTCGATTGCCACCGAGAGAAAAACCCTGACAGGGCACGCCTGCGAGAATTATGTCTGGAGATGTAGCCTTCGGCAAACAGAAGTCACGAAGGTCGGCAACCTCAATATTCCAACAAGGGCGATTCCGTCTCAATGTATCAATGGCGAACGTTTCGAGATCCATTGAGACCCGATGTTCGAACCCTGACAACTCGAACCCGAGATCAAGTCCGCCAGCGCCAGAACACAAGCCAACAAATGAATACGCAGTCGCCACTTATGCCATCTCCACTGCTTTTAGCTTGACGATGGAGGCGGAGTAATTTGGGTGTCGATACGCAACGAATTCATGAGTTGTGCCGCCAGTTGGATTGTCGCCCCATGTTGCGGTAAGTTCATTCAGCGTAAGGTCAAATTGGTATCCAGTCATTTTCTGTTGCGCTTCTGTGCGTGTGATTTGTCCCACCTCTGCTAGTCCATCTGGAGCAGGCCAATCGGTGGGAAGTATCAGCGTCACTTGTCGCTCAACCCCTTCAAGTAATCCGAATGGGGTTGGAGCAACATACATTTTACGATCTCTGAGAAGGATATCACCATAGCTTCCTAGCCCACGAATGCTCTTGTTCTTGTGCACATATTCGTCGTTGGCGTTGAGAAATGAACCATGGCAAATTACAAGGTCAATCACCGGATACGTCGAGCCTTCGGGCTTCGAGGGATATCGCCCAAACACATATGCAATTTGGCGACCGCGATACACGCCATGTGGTATCTGGCTGTTGCAATCGTAATCGTTCACGCGACCTGGAAAGCCAAGACCCTTAATTTCGTATCCAAGAGAGTGATGAACTAGGCGAAAGTCTGGGTATGTATTTCTTCCAGGCTCGTCAAATTGTTTCGATTCGCTATCCAAGATGCCCTGAAACCAATTTTGAAAATGGAATTCTTTGTCCTTGGCAGAGGCGCGGTGAATCAGCATGCCGTCTGCAATTGCTTGCGAACACGCTAAAAATGTCTCGCTAATCGTGGACGACAACTCCTCTGAGATCGATTCCATTCTAATGGATTCCTTTTGTAGGTTTGCCGCCACACAAAACTCTGAATTACACGGATGGCGGCTGCTAACTCCGGCAGAGGGGGTATAATCCGCCTAAACTTGTATAACTCCGAGATAGGGATATTATCAAGCAGAAGTCGGATAACTTCGAATTTGGGAGGTGGGGGTACTATTTAGTAGTTTACTGTAACCAGGAAGCTACGTTTGGGAATCTTAAGAGTGAAAAGCCCTGCGCTATAAAGCATCTGCATCAAACGTTCGCTTTGCCGGATTATTGCTTTATAGTTTTTGCAGGAGTTTGCGGGCTGTCTCATAACCGTCGGGTCTATTTTGCTGTTGAAAGAGCTTTGCCGCAATTTTTAGATCTTTCTTAGCCTGCTTTTTATTGTTCATCCGAGCATGGGCCACTCCTCGAAGCGTATAGACATCCGGCAACTCAGCATCAAGTGAGATCGCACGATCATAATCTGAGATCGCTTTTGGGTATTGCATTGAGGTGCTATAGATCATGCCCCGACGAGTGTAGGCCAAGGCGTCATTTGGCTTGAGCGTAATCGCTTGGCTATAGTCTGCGATCGCTTTTTCATCATCTTTTAAGTCCTTGTATAGATTCCCACGCACCGTGTAGGCATATACATTATTCAGATCTAGTGCGATGGCTTGGCTATAGTCTGCGATCGCTTTTGGATACTCTTTTAAAGCATTGTAAACATCGCCCCGCGCACTATAGGCGTAGACAATCTTTGGGTTGAGTGCGATCGCTTGCCCAAAATCTGCAATGGCTTGAGGATAGTTCTTTAAAGCTTTGTGGCTAATGCCTCGGAATAAATAAGCCGATGCCGCTTTGGGATTGAGGGAGATCGCTTGGTTGGATGCTGCGATCGCACCCTGATAATCCCCTTTCTGATGCTTCTCATAGGCTTGTCTGACCCACTGATTTGCGGTTAAGGCTTGTCCGATCCAACGATCGATGTTTGACTCCGAATGCCCGCCAACACCCACCTTCCGAACAGATTCTAGACTGGCGTGACCCTCACCAAAATCAGGCCCACTCATTGCCTGCCCTGCTTCGCAGGGCGTCACCGTCAGGACCACCACACCACAGAAAAGAGAAGGTAGAGAATAGAGAAATCTCATTACTGACACCACCAATCTTGAATTAGAGTTCTTTATGATCCTAGTAAAATCTTATGAATGCAGGACGATGGATTTGCCCGAAGAAAGGGCGCTTCTACTAGAGCGACTTTATTTAAGGCTCGTCAAAAGAGTGCCAGCTCTAAATTTTCCCCTTTCGGAATGTCCTCAGCCCTAGCTGTGATTTTCCCAGAAAGAGCAGCGAAAACAACGCTAGCAACCACAGAAGCGAGATCGCAGGGGACAGCATTACCAATTTGAGCATAGACCTTACTGCTGGGACCACAGAATTTGTAATTCTCTGGGAATCCCTGGAGTATTGCAGCTTCATTGATCGTTAACCGCCTTAGATAAGAGGGCACTTCGTGCATTCCCTGCGGCCTGCCACCATTGATGAGGTGGTGATGATACTTCTCAACCCATGATGGCTCTTGATCATACAAGTGTTTTTCGTCAATGATAGGAGTGCGATTACCGCCCATACTTGCCGGAAGTGTATTGGCCCAACCATCAGGATTGAGAGGTCTACCTTGACCATTGAATAACATCCCTGCGTAAGGCGACTTTCTGAGTACAGGCTTTGCCGCCAATGTAATCTTGGCCCTGCAAGCCTTGTCATTTCTGGGACTCCCCGGCTTACCCAAGGGAGCAATGACCTCACGAAGCGACGGCGCAACCTTTTTATATTGATTGAAAGCTTGTGGTAGAACCTGTTGCTGCCCCGCTCTGGTGCCAATAAAGAAAACCCTCTCTCTCGCCTGGGGAACACCAAAGTCCTTCGCATTTAAAATATGAATTTGAACCGAATATCCAGCCTGCCGGAATCGAGCCACTAAACGCTCTCGAATCTGCGAAAACTTTGCCAGCTTCCCCAATGCTTTGACGTTCTCCATCACAAAGGCTTGCGGTTGGATCTGCTCCACCAGTTCTGCAAAGGTAAAAATCAAGCGGCTACGGGGATCATCAGGATTCATCTTCCCCGCAACAGAGAACCCTTGACAGGGCGGGCCTCCAAACACCACATCTATATCCCTAAAAGCCGCTAGCTCGTTTTTATACTCGTTGATATCTCCTTCAAACAATCTAGAAGCAGAGTGGTTTTCTCTATAGGTTGAGATCGCATGAGGGTCTGACTCACATGCGGCGACAATTTCATAGCCAGCATAGACAAAACCGAGATCCATACCGCCAGCACCGGAAAAGAGAGAAACAGCTCTCACCAATATATTCCTAATTCGAATAATTCAAAGACCATAGCATGATTTGAGTCATGAAAAAGGACAAAACTATCTTTGATACCAGTTATCGGGTGCTGATTGAAGCGCTGACTTTAGAGAGAAAAAGGCTAAACATCTCACAAGACGAGCTGGCGCAACTGATTGGGGTTAAGCAGCCTGACATATCGAAAATTGAAAAATTTGAGCGGAGGCTAGATGTCCTCGAATTCTCTCTCATTCTTAAAGCACTGAGAGTGAGTGAGAACCAGCGGCTGCAAAATATCTCAAAATCATTTTTTGGACTTTGACAATGGCAGGGATCTCAGAGCGGAACGATGCTGGCAAATTCTATGTAAATACCAGAATTGAGGTCGCTAGAACCAAGTCGGCGGCGGATTTCCCTGATTTTGATGAGTTCTCTGATGTATACAAATTGTTGACTGACCTCATTGAAGTCAATGCCAAGGGGTTTAGGGGCGTTGTTGTTACAGCATTGGTGGGTCTACATCTCAATAGCGATTATGACCCATTGGATAACTTCTACGGTTGCAATCCACGAGCAATCTTTGAAA
The DNA here is from genome assembly GCA_049683515.1 of Thermosynechococcaceae cyanobacterium. Taxonomy (GTDB): domain Bacteria; phylum Cyanobacteriota; class Cyanobacteriia; order Thermosynechococcales; family Thermosynechococcaceae; genus RCC1774. Next base: position 5,554 of record JBAUJD010000916.1, read on the forward strand.
AAGGGATATGGGATGCCCTCCAAGAGAGCGGCATCCCTTGTGGTAAGTCGGACCCACTCAACGTGGCAAAAAACACTTATCAGTTAAACGAAGACTGGGCGAAGGGTCGTAGGCCACAACGTGCGGCGATGGCTGTCGTTGATTTTCTGCAGATGGTGATGGAGGCAAGCCAGAGTAGGCGGGCAAGACTCATTGATTATTTTTTTTATCGGTTGTGGAAGTATGCACAGGCGGTGAATGCCTACGAACTGGTTCGTATTGACTCTGTGCAACAGGCAAAACTTGATCTAGGCAGCCAACTCATTCACTTTACCCTTGAGTATCCAGAGTCAGGCCAACTACCTCAATATCTTGTCTCACAACTACTTCAAGCACTGTTTAAGCATTCTCATATCAATGTCATGGGTGGAGACGAGAGTGTTTTTGGTACAAACACAACATCGAAGAAACCGGCTGACATATGGCTAGAAGAACAGAATAGACCCACCAACCTCTATGAAGTGACGGTCAAGGAAGTTTCTCGCAAAAGGCTTGACGACAGCATTGACGCGCTTGAACAAACAGGCCATCTAGACTGCCCAGTAATATTCATTTGCAGAATACCGGAGGATGTTGCTGAACTGAGTTTGTCGAATTCACATGTTGTTTACCGTGGCAAGTCTTTTGAGTTTATAGACTATCGCTCATTTTGCTTGACACTCTTTGCTTTGCTTGCTGAGCAGGATCTTGCAGGCGTTGTAGAGAATGTCTCACAGCTTATTCGCAATAAAGATATGTCAACGAGAACCAAAGCAGGGTGGAACGTATTATTTGGTGTAAGCACATAACAGAGTGCAGCACTCCGATCCAGACTGGAGTTCACCTTTCTACCCTCTGATAGAGGTCACTTGAGGCCAGAAACCCCTGGATTGTAGACAACAATCAATTTAACGTCGGCATGACAAGCTGCAAGCGTTGTTAAAATTACTTAATAGCTATATGATCAAAAAGTGTTAATAATTCATTAATTTCTCTTGCAATTTGGAGGATGTCACCATGTCTACAAACGTAGGTCTTTTTGATCGTCTGGTGCGCCTGTCCCTAGGCGGACTCTTACTTTTTCTCGGTTTAGGTATTTATGAGGGCACAGCCTTAGGGACTGGCTTAACCCTCGTCTCCGTCGTGCCGATGCTCACCGCTGCAATGGGGGTTTGCCCTCTATACAGCGTTCTCGGCATCAAGACTCGTCAGTCCTAGAAGCGACAATAATTTAGCCCCCCACCATCAGCCCCGGTAGTGCGTGCAAACGCAGGGGCTGATCAAACAACAGCATTTAAGGAGAATTCCCATGTCAGAGAGTTTATCTTTACCCAATCCATCCCCACCCATTCGCGATCCGGCCCCGTTGATGTCTCGGCGACAGCTCCTCAACTTTTTGTCTGGGGCAGCGGTAGCCGCCACCGCCGGTGCAGCCCTGTATCCCGTCGGCAAGTTCTTTGTCCCCCCAACAGAAGGGAATGCCGACGGTAGCATTCTCGCCAAGGATAAATTGGGCAATCCCATTCCCGCCAGTCAGATCTTGGCTGAGCCGCCCGGCACCCGCGCCCTGATTGCGGGCCTTGCCGGAGAGCCGACTTATCTCACGGTGCTGGAAGGGAACAAAATTGACGATCGCGGCATTGTCGATAACTGTACCCACTTGGGCTGCACCTTCCCCTGGAACGGCAACGATCAGCAGTTTCAATGTCCGTGCCACGGCTCTCGATTTGCCGCCGATGGCGCAGTGGAACGTGGCCCCGCAGATCGCCCCCTCAAATTGGCCCATATCCAAGTGAAAGGTGACCAGATCTGGGTCTTGCTCTGGACTGAAACGGATCCTCGCACCGGGGAACGCCCTTGGTGGGTCGATAAAAATAGCTACCAAAATACCGAAGATGCAAACCCAAAGGAAATTTTGATGAACGATACGATTCAGCTCAGCGATCAGCTCACGGTGGCAACCACCCAATTAACCCCAGCACAGCTTCAGGCTTTGGCGGGTGCCGGATATCGGTCCGTGTTGAACTTGAGATCGCCCTCTGAACCCAGCTTTCCCGCAGACGAACAGCAGCAGGTCGAAGCGACAGGTTTACCGTACATCAATAGTCCTGTGAACTCAGACCAGATCACGGATCAACTCACCGGTCAGATTTTGACGCAAATAGATCAGCTTGCCAAACCCATCTTGCTGCACTGCTCCAGCGGGATTCGCTCAGGCGCAATGGCATTGATATATATTGCGATTCAGGAAGGAATGACCGTGGATCAAGCAATGGCGAAAAACCGTCTGTTAGGCCTTAACTTAGGCACCAAGCCTAACATCAAGCAGTTTGTCCAGGACTACATTGCCCGTCATAGCCGCGTTCATCTCGTTACTTAACCTGCCCAGCTAGCCTCCTATGTTGCTGGACACAGGATTCACTCAGGAGGACTGATCGCTGCTACTTTGCGGTGTCGGTCAGAGGGGCACCCATTGAAACCCTAAATTAGTACATCAAGGAACAAAGTCGTCCTGAAATCACAGGGATTGAATCCCCTTACTTAGTTCCCGTCAGCACCAGTGAGCCTCAATATCGTACTGTCAGGGACCGGCCTGATTTCCGCTTGATCGGTCGCCATTAACGCGCTCTTGAGGGAC
>JBAUJD010000917.1:0-4245 GCA_049683515.1 Thermosynechococcaceae cyanobacterium
CGTTACGAGCGGCTGCCCGACGATCGCATGATGGTTTTGTGTCTGGGGCAGCAACGCTTCCGAGTTCTAGACTATGTCCGCGACAAGCCCTATCGAGTGGGCTTAGTGGAGTGGATTAGCGATGAATCGACTCAGGCCGATCTGCAACCTTTGGCGGGTGAGGTGAAGCAGCTCTTTAAAGACGTTGTGGTTTTATCCGATAAGCTCACTGAGCAAGAAACAGAGCTGCCGGACGATATTCCTGAACAACCGACTCAGCTTTCTTACTGGGTTGCCAGCAAGTTTCACGGAGCCGCGCCAGAGCAGCAAGCCTTATTAGAGACGCAGGATACGCAACTGCGGCTGGAGCGAGAAATCGAGATTTTGACCTCAACCCGCAATCATTTAGCGGCCCGGACTGTCTTAAAAGACACTCTTAGCTCGTAACGGTAATGAGTGGGTAGCTGCCGAAATTGGCTACCACCTCCGTTGTTGTCTGAAGTTGTTCCCAGGCTGCATGAAAAGAGGCAGAGTCTGCATCAACTTCAGCATCAATAAAAAAGACATAATCGCCCATTGATCGACGGCTGGGGCGCGATTCAATACGGCTCAGGTTAATATTGCGCTCAGCAAAGATCTGAAGGGCTTTCAGCAGTGCACCGGGTTGATTTGCAGGTAGGCTAAAAGCTAGCGACGTATAAACTTGCTCAGAAATAATGACCTCTGGTAGATCCATTTCGGTGGGCTGACTGAGAACCCAAAAGCGGGTGCAGTTATCGGGATGATCTTGAATTTCTCGTTGAATGATGGGCAAATCGTAGAGCTGGGCGGCCCGTTCAGAGGAGATTGCAGCAGCAGCAGGATCGTTCTCGACGTACTTGAGAGCCTCGGTGGTGGAATTTGTGGCAATCGCGGCAGCCTGGGGCAGGTGCGTTTCTAGCCATCTTTGGCACTGCCCTAGAGCTTGAGGATGAGAATAGATCTTTTTGATGGTCTGCAGCTCAGCACTCCGCGCGATCAGCACATGCACAATGGGCAATACAAGAGCCTGACGAATTTGCAGCGTGGGGTTTTGCCACAACGTGTCCAATGTTGCAGCCACGCTCCCTTCAATGGAGTTCTCGATTGGAGCGACGGTTAACCGAGTCTTGCCTTCTACCGTCGATTGAATCGTTCGGGCGATGCTGCTATAGGGACATAGTACAGATTCAACGGCTGAGGCTGATAGGTTGACATAGGCTAGCGCAGCCTGCTCTGCATAGGTTCCCGCAGGACCTAAATGGGCAATGGACAATGGCATGAATTCTCTCGGCTCTTTCTGTTTAGTGTATCGGTGCTTTACCTGGTTTAGGCAAGAACGGGCCTGATGACCGTGGTGGCGCAAGGATATCGCTAATCGACTGGGGTAGACTATGCCACAATGAAGCTCGTGTATATCGACAACAAGTTTATTGTGCTTGAGGTAGACGTCCATCAACAGCTCCATGCCTTTTTGAGAGACCAGGGCGCATCCCGTTGGCCTCATGATTTGTCAGTGGCAAGGTTGGTGGCCCGAGCCTTACGCATCCAGCGAAGTGCGCTCATTCAAGTCAGTGCGGCAGCCCAGTACCGGGGTCATTATCGCTGCAGCTATTTGGCACCTCTGCTGCTGTGGCCGGATCCTGTGATTTTAGTTGCGCCTGAGTCGGTTCAGCAACAGCTTTTGCAGATTGAAATTCCAAGACTGAGTGAATGGTTGGGGTTTAAGAAGCCAGTCTGTACGGCAAAACAGTGGCCGGGACCTCACTTTACAGGACTTTTGATGCTGTCCCCCCAGGAGTGGCTAGAGCGCCCTCAGGCTTGTGTAGATGGCTTGACGCTCATTGATGGCGTTGATGCGCTAGAGGATTGGACACGCCAGCATTTGACTCTCTCTATTACGCCACAGGATTGGGAGCAGTTGAGATGGTGTTATCCCCACCAGCAGGCATTGCTGCGAGGGGCGCGCGCTAAGCTGACCCTCAGCCTTTTTCAACATCCGCCTAATCCCTATACCTATACGCTGCTCACCGACGGTGAGCGACAGATTCTCGATTTGCTGCACCATGATCTCCAGTCTTGTGACTTGAGCATGAGTCCTAAGTCGTGGCAGCAGTTCTGGCAGCAGTCTGCTCAGCCCGATCAGATTCTGTGGTCACAGATTGATCGTCCGCAGGGATCGTTTACGCTGCATAGCGCTCCTGCAAATATTCAGCCCTATCTTATGACGCGCTGGGAACAGCAAACTGTGGTGCTGTTGGGACAGGGAAGCGATGTAGAGGCGACGGCTCGGGTCTATGAGCAAACTTTAGGCGTCAAGGATGTCACCTGCGTTCAGTTTGGCGCGGATCGGCATACAGAGGCCATTGCGCTTTATCTGCCGGACGGTTTGCCGATGCCCAATACGCCTGAATTTCAGACTTGCATTGTGGCACAGCTTCATAAGTTACTGGCGTTGAGTCGAGGCATGGGTCGCCCAACGGTGTTGATCATTGATGATTTACCGCTAAAGGCGCAGATTGCAACGCTGCTGGCGTCTGAATATGGCTCCCGCGTTCAAGTGGAGACGCCTGATTTGAATCCGGACAGTATTTTGGTGACGGGCTGGGAGTATTGGCTGCGGGTGCAGGGCGATGTACCATCGCCGCCGCTTCTGGTTATTGCGACCCTCCCGATTCCGTCGTTAGAAGATCCGCGAGTGGCGGGTCGGGTTGCCTACTATAAGCGCCGCCGTCAAGACTGGTTCCGGCTCTATCTGTTGCCCCAGGCGTTGAGGATGCTGCAGAGTGCGATCGCACCTGCCCGAGAGCAGCAGGGTATTGTGGCTCTCTTAGACGCCAGAGTGCTGCATCGTAGCTATGGTCAGCAAATTCTAGATGCCATCAGTCCCTATGCCCGTATTAACTATCTCGATGCCAGTCTTTTTGAAGAGGCTGTTCCCTTCCTCGATCGGATCTAGGCCATTAAGATTCCCAGAATAATCGGACGAGGAGTCCTGTTCCCCGCTAGGATCAGAGTAATAGATCGATCTGAGGGACAGCATGGGAGAAGCAAAACGCCGCCAAGAATCAGAGGGCGATCAATATGGCAAAGACCCTAATATCTTGCCCTGGATTCCGATTACCGAGCGTCAGCTCATCAAATTTTTTGACACGGCCAGTAAGGGAGCATGGATTGGCATCTTTATCGTGGCTATTGCTTGGGTGACGCTCCGGTTCATTGGCCCTCTGTTTGGCTGGTGGCAAGTTCAGTATTAACCTGCAGCGATCTCGGCGCTGGCGCAGACTAGACACAGATAGATCTAGACGGTATAGTTATCAACTACCGCACCGTTGCAGTTTACTCTTTATAAAAGCTGCGAAATCAACGGTCAGCGCTGTTAGGGTGGCATAGCCAAGTGGTAAGGCAGGGGCCTGCAAAGCCTTTATCCCCAGTTCGAATCTGGGTGCCACCTTTAGACAAAATCAAGACTAGAAGCTAGTTACGGCAGTCTTCGGGATGATGTCAGATTGTTCCGGGTTGACTCAAAATAGGTCAGGTTAATGCAATAATTTAAGTACATTTTTAAGTACACCTGACCTTGAATATTGAAGACAGTCTTTCTCAGGCCAATGTACGGCTGAAGCAAGCAAAGCTAAGGGTTTCCATTTATCGCCGTGGGAATACGTTCTGGCTACAAGGAACCTTTCCACCGAAGCCCCACGTCGCTCATAAAACCAAGCCCTATCAACAGCGGTTGTCCCTCGGCTTGCCTGTCAATGTGGCAGGACTCCAGCAAGCGGAACGGCAGGCCAAGCTGATTGGTGCCGAACTGAGTTTAGGACAGTTTAGCTGGAAGCCTCATCTTGCTGATCAGAGTCAGAATAGTCAGCCCGAGACCATTCAAAATTGGGTAGATCGATTTGAGGATGCTTACTGGAAGCGACGCAAGCGAACGATGAGCAGTCAGAATACTTGGAAGGTCTACCGCCAAGTTTTCAACAAGCTGCCCCACAATCAATCTTTGACACTGGAACGGCTGCTAGAGTGCATCCATAAAACAGAACCCGATTCCCGTGCCCGTCAAAGGGCTTGTATGGTGCTGCACCAATTTGCCAAGCTAGCAGCCCTGCCAGGATTAGAGGCGATCCCGGAACTAGCGGGTGATTACTCTCCTAAAAGCGTGACACCTCGAATGCTGCCTGAAGATATCGTGATTGCTCAATGGAGAAACTCGATTAAGAACAAGGGCTGGCGCTGGGTGTATGG
>JBAUJD010000918.1:0-9235 GCA_049683515.1 Thermosynechococcaceae cyanobacterium
CTGTGGAGACAAACTAGCGGGGATATCGGTCACGGTATCTAGCCAAGGGTCTGTGAAGCAGGAAATCTTCGGAGCAATCCGAGGAATCTCCCTCTGTACCTGAAAGGTCAGGGGGAGAGGATGTCAAAAATAGTCTGCATGACTCGTTAAAGGATGTAATGATTAAAGATAGGATGCTCTGGTGTAAATTTATCACTAGGAAGAGTCCATAACCTTTGTAGGGCAAGCAATGAGAGGCTCGATAGTTTCCATTGCCTGCCCTAATTGCGATCTCAAGCTGTAACAGTGGGGAATTGAGGTCTGTGGCGGTTATAGTGCGTGCTGTTTTCTCTTGCTACCCTGGTGTGCATATCCTGTGGAGAAGGTAATGAATTACGATTTTGACTTATTTGTAATAGGGGCCGGATCCGGCGGGGTCGCAACCGCCCGCCGAGCCGCCTCCTATGGTGCCAGGGTTGGTGTGGTTGAGTTTGATCGCTTAGGCGGCACCTGCGTCAACCGAGGCTGTGTCCCCAAAAAGTTGATGGTGTATGCCTCTCACTTCCCAGACAACTTCACCGCGTCACAGGGCTACGGCTGGAGCGCCGTGGAAAGCACCATGGACTGGCCTAAAATGCTCACCGCCGTCAATGATGAGGTCACTAGACTGAACGGCATTTATGAACGAATGCTAGAGAATTCGCAGGTTGAGGTTTTTCGCGGCTACGGTCGGTTTGTCGATGCCCACACCATCGCAATTTATAGTCAAGATGGGGATGAAACCGCAGCGCATCAGGTCACCGCAGATAAGGTCTTAATTGCCGTGGGCGGTGTTCCGGTTAAAGCTGATATCCCAGGGATTGAGCATGCCATCACCTCCGACGACATCTTTCATTTGCCCCAGCAGCCCCAGCGAATTGCCATTATTGGGGGCGGCTATATTGGGGTTGAATTTGCCGGAATCTTAAACGGCATGGGGTCTGAGGTCACTCAGATTATCCGAGCCGACCACATTTTGCGCGGCTTTGACCAAGATATCCGCAGCGAAATTCAAGATGCAATGCAAAAGCACGGCATCAACATGCTGACCAATATTCAAGATCTGAAAATTGAGAAGACCGATGCAGGTCTTCAGATCACGGTACAGGGCGAGTCTGAAGAAACGATCATTGTTGACGCTGTTAGCTTGGCGGCCACAGGCCGAAAACCAAGACTAGAGAAGCTAGGCCTAGAAAACACCCAAGTGAAGGTCTCTAATGGCGCGATTGTTGTCAATGACTACAACGAAACGGCTGAGACCCACATTTTTGCCGTGGGTGACTGCACAGACCGCATCAACCTAACCCCGGTTGCCATTAACGAAGGTCGTGCCTTTGCTGACACTCATTTTGGCGGCAACCCTCGAAAAATGAACTATGAGAATATTCCTACGGCAGTGTTCTCGACCCCTGAAGCGGCCACGGTGGGCCTAACCGAAGAAGAGGCGATTCAAAAGTTTGGTGAACCTGCCATTCAAATTTATAAGAGTCGGTTTCGCCCCATGTATTACACGCTGCCCGACATGGATTCTAAAACATTGATGAAGCTGGTGGTCAACCGGAATACGGAGAAGATTTTGGGCGTTCACATGGTGGGTGATTCTGCTGCTGAAATTATTCAAGGGATGGCGATCGCAGTCAAAATGGGAGCCACAAAATCAGATTTTGATGCCACTGTTGGTATTCACCCCAGTTCAGCCGAAGAATTTGTGACCATGCGATAGTACTGATGCCGCTTTAACGTTTGGCTGCCCCCTTGTTTGCGGCGCTCAATCTTTACTTTGCAGATTTTCTTTATATTCCCCTCTGAAGACTACTTTTCTGAGTCGAAGCTGAGTATTGCCTGAGCGCTTTGGGCGGTCAATTCTTCTATTGAGAGGGTCTTAAATGCAGGCGGAGTATAATTTCTCACGATCAATATTGGTTTTGGTATCAGTAGCCTCCGTGTTTATACTGAGATTCGTGATCGACTTCCATCTAAATCCTGCTCAGAACTTCCGTATTTACACGGTGCAGGAAGAAAAAAATGTGTTTTATTATAGTTTTGTTGGGCTGTCATACCCCCGCAACTAAGCCCAGATAAGTCCCCGAAATGGCAACCTGTTCCGAAAGGATGGGGCGCAAATTGGTAGACCTAAGATCCTTTTAATAGGAGTACGGATGCTGCCAGTGCCGAAGGGACTTTACATGATTTTGAATCGTAATAGACCAAAGCCCTAGCTCCGTTTCGTAATGCTGGGACTTTTGTCTATTTGTTGTTATTTTATACAGCCAAATTTAAATAGTATTAAAGAGATGAACACGCTGTGATTATTGATAGAGGTCCATTACCTGCGCGATCGCCATTCTAGATTGTGCGCCCAAGGCTAATGTAGAGGTGTGCCCCCGCTCTAAGTGTTCAGCACCAGCACAGCCAATCATGGCTGCATTATCTGTGCACAGCGATAGCGGCGGGAACAACACTTTAAGATTTTTTTCTGTTGCTGCGGTTTGGAGATGCTGACGCAGCCCACTGTTTGCAGCCACGCCGCCCCCGACCACAATTGTATCGAGTCCCTGATCTAGGGCGCATTTGATCGTTCTTCGGGTCAGAGATCGCGCCACCGTGTGCTGAAAACTAGCGGCAAGATTTGCCACTGGCAACGTGGTGTCTGTTGTCTTTAACGTCTCTACCAAGCGCAGCATGGCTGTCTTCAATCCGCTAAAGCTAGAGTCATAGGGATGAAAGCCGCCACCCGGCAGTGAAATGTTTCCCTCGGGTAAAGCAAATGCTTTGGGATCGCCGGTTTGGGCAAGCTGATCAATGACAGGGCCACCGGGATAGCCTAAGCCCAATAAACGAGCGACCTTGTCAAAAGCTTCCCCTACGGCATCATCTCGCGTTTGCCCCAGTGTTTTATAACAGCCGTGATCTTTGACCTCAATGAGGCTGGTATGCCCACCCGAGACCAGCAGACAGAGAAAAGGAGGTTCGAGTTCAGGGTTTTCTAGGCAAGCGGCATAGATATGTCCCTCTAAGTGATGGACGCCAACCAGAGGCTTGTCGTAGAGCATTGCCAAGGTTTTTGCAGCCGCTAACCCTACCAGAAGCGCCCCCACGAGTCCCGGCGCACAGGTGACCGCAATGCCGTCAATCTCAGCCCACGTTAGCCCCGAGCGCTGCATCGCTTCTGCAATCAGGTGATTGACTGCCACAACATGCTGGCGAGAGGCAATCTCTGGAACGACCCCACCATAGGGTTGATGCTGAGCAATTTGTGATGCCACGATCTGACTGAGAATGTGACGTTTTCTTACAACTGCCACTGCAGTTTCGTCACAACTCGTTTCAATTGCTAAAACTGTCGCCATTTGCTGGTAACGTCTTTTATGTAAGTCTGCCTATTGCAGGGAACTTCAACTCTTTATCGAAGTAATTCTTAGAGATTGAGATGGATACCAGTGTAGTGGGCTTGACAGTACTGAAAGCCAATTTTTTTGTTAAATAAATTCTTGTTCTGTGACAAAGGGAAACAATTTATGCGTCGATTGTTTGCTCTCATTTTGACATTCACTTTATGGGTTGGGTTCGCAGCCCCTGCCTCTGCGAATGTTGCTGGTTTAGTTCCTTGCAGTGAATCACCAGCATTTCAAGCCCGAGCAGCCAAGGCTCGAGCAACTACTGCTGATCCTGAATCTGGAGCTAAGCGCTTTGAGCGCTACGGTGCCGCCCTTTGTGGTCCCGAAGATGGTCTACCTCGTCTCATCGCAGATGGCCGCTTAAGCCATGCCGGTGACTTCACAATTCCAGGACTAATGTTTCTCTATATTGCGGGTTGGATTGGGTATGCCGGTCGGGCATACATCATCGCTAATAAGAAAGAGAAAAATCCTGGTGATGGTGAAATCAACATCAATTTGTCATTAGCCTTTGGTTGTATGGCAGGTGGTGCAGCATGGCCACTATCGGCCTTCCGAGAGTTGAGTACGGGCCAGCTAACGGTTCCTGATGATGAGATCACTGTGTCACCTCGATAGGTGTATCACCGTTGCTATTTGATTGAGAGAACGTTCCATGAAAATTCTAACTTCGGCTCCAGCTCTGGCTTTTGCCTGGATCTTTTTTACTGCAGGTATTTTGATCGAAGTCAATCGCTTCGCTCCTGACTTGTTGTTCCATCCCTAAATCTAGTCGGATGCCTCACTCTTGTGAGAGTTCTATAAATGCCTAAGAGTACTGCTCTTGGGCATTTGTTTTTTAAAGGTTGTGTAATGTCTGATGTTGTAGGGGCGCGGCAAAGCCAAGCAATCTGGGTGCGGCGATCGCAACTCCAGCAAGTCATCGTCACGGCCCAGCAGATGCGTGAGATTGAAGCACGCATTTTTGCATCGGGAATGCCGGTGGCTGCACTGATGGAAAAGGTGGGCGGTCTGATTGCCCGACGGTTTGAGAGTTTTTATCCCTGCGATCTACATTCAAAGGTGGGGGTTCTGGTGGGACCAGGGCATAACGGCGGGGATGCTTTGGTGGTGGCCCGTGAGCTGCACTTTAGGGGCTACCGCGTTTCGATTTATCGTCCGATTGCAAAAGCAAAAGCGCTTACGCAAGATCATTGGCAATATCTTCAGTCTCTGAGTATTCCAATCTTAGAGCAGGGTTCAGATCTGCTCCAGCAAGACGTGATTATCGATGGTTTATTTGGGTTTGGTCTAGAGCGACCCATCAACGGTGAACTCAAAGCATTACTAGAACGTATTAATGCTGGCGCAACGCCAGTGGTCAGTATTGATGTACCGTCAGGTCTTCATGCAGATACCGGCAGAGTACTCGGTGTTTCAATCAAAGCCACTCATACGCTGTGCTTAGGGCTATGGAAGCTTGGAGTAATCCAAGATGCTGCGTTGGACTATCTTGGTCAGCTCACTCTCATTGATTTTGATATTCCGCTAGTGGATATTGATGTGGTTCTAAGCTCAGTTCTGGCTCCAAAACGATTGACCTCTCAATTTGCCCTTGCCCAATTGCCATTGCATCGACCGCAAGATACCCATAAGTACCGTCAGGGCCACCTGCTGCTGATCGGCGGGTCGCAGCGTTATCCCGGCAGTATTCTATTAGCGGCACGGGGGGCAAGAGCCACGGGGATTGGGATGCTCTCGATTGCAGTACCCCAATCGCTCAAAGCGCTGGTGGTATCTCAGATTCCGGAAGCGCTGGTGATGGGCTGTCCAGAGACCAATGACGGTGCGATCGCACACCTCCCCCCAGATTTATCATTAGAGCGATTTGATGCTATAGCCTACGGTCCCGGCGTCACCACTGCAGACTCCACGGTTTTACCAACGATTCTGGCAAGTCCATGCCCTGTCATTGTGGATGCAGATGGTCTTAATCTGTTGGCTCAATCGGATCCTAGTTGGCATCACCGTGCAGCGGGGCTGATCCTAACGCCCCACCCCGGAGAATTTAAGCGGTTGTTCCCTGATCTCGCGGCAGCAGATCTCACGAAGATAGAAATGGCTCAACAGGCCGCTCAAGCCACAGGAGCCATCGTCCTTTTAAAAGGAGCACGGACAGCCATTGCCGTTCCGGATGGCGATTTATTCGTAAACCCTGACAGTACACCAGCCTTGGCGCGTGGGGGCAGTGGCGATGTCTTAACGGGCTTGGTGGGCGGTCTATATGCCCAAACCCTGCGGCCCGAATCTGTGGCGGCAGCGGCTTGGTGGCATGCTCAGGCCGGATTGTTTACCGTTCAATCTGCCACAGAAATGGGAGTCGATCCGATGACCCTCAGCAAACAATTGCTGCCTACGCTGATAGCTATGAGACTCATTTCCCCTGGATATAGTCAATGATTCCTTTTGCGATCGCAACCGCCATCTGATCTTGATAAGCCTTCGTCGCCAGTCGGGGCGCATCAATACTCCCCGTCACATAGCCCATCTCCACTAGGGCCGCTGGCATAGAAGATTTCCGCAACACATAGAAGCGAGCCTGTCGTACCCGACGATCTTTAACCGACACGTCCTGCAAAATACTGCGGTGAATTGCACGGGCCAACCTGGCCCCAGTCTGGTAGTAGAACGTTTCTAAACCATTGACTTCAGGGCGGCTCAAGCTAATGGCATTGGCGTGAATGCTGACAAAAATATCGGCCCTTATCCCTTCTGCCTTGCGAACGCGGGGCGCTAGGTCCACCGTTTGATCTGACGTTCGAGTCAGTTGGGCATTAATGCCTCTGCGGCGCAGTTCTTCAACAACCCGCAACGACACAGGGAGTACCACTCGCTTTTCTTGTAGTCCTCCTCGACCCACCGCCCCCGGATCGCGACCGCCATGACCGGGATCGATCAGCACAATCTTGGCCCCTGGCTTTACCGCAATCGGCTTAGACGAACCACCTGCTGATGCCGTAGGTGCGGGAATCTTGGGGGGCGGTACTGAAACAATTTTGGTCGTTAATGAGGCGCGATTGAGGTCGCGAATGGCTAAAAAATTAGGCAGTTGTACATACCAGCGATTGGGGGCAAGACCACGAACCTGGACTTGCTCAGCCATCAGAGCATAATCATCATTGAGTTCGACCACCACTCTAGCGGTGCTGCGATTAAACTGGGCCACCCGCACTTCTTTGACGTATTGACTAATGCGCTTTGTCTTTTTACGCTTGCGAACGCTTGTATTGGGTAGATCAATGATCAGTCGCGTGGGGTTGTGGATCACCGTGGCTCTCGGTTTAGTCCCTGCATCGGTAATTAAATCGACCCGACTATCTTCACTATCAAATCGCCAGTAGGTTAATTTGCCTGCCCAGGCAGCATCAGCACCACCGAGAATCCCTAAGGTAACGAATGCGATCCAAGCAAGCTTCACAGGCATTTGACCCTATATAGGAGTTGTGGCTTAGCCACTGATTATTAGACTGATAGACCCCACCGATAGGTTCCGAGCCGCTTATGCTGACTTCAGTTTCTTCAATGGCAGGGCATAGGCAGACATAATGAACGACTATGCTCGATCATGCAAGCTTAAATAATGCTTTTACAGTAATGGCGATCGCCGCCGCCCCATGCTGAAAAAATCCTTTCAACACAGGAAATTGACTTTAAAACAGTTCAACGTGGGCATACTTCAGACAGAAGCCGCTTCCCTTGATAGGGAAAACAGCACCTACCTCACGCTCTGTGGTTCACTAAACACAACTGAACTCAGTGCTCCTACTCACGAACATGATGAATAGTTGTTCTAATTTGCGCGCAGGCAGCCATCCCCGTCGGCATCCTAGTGGGTCTGGGCAGTTCACGGTGGCGCTACTGACTGTGCTCTGTCTGGGCCTGTATGTTGCCAGTAAGCCCTCTCGCTGTGCCTATGCTCAAGAAAAAGCAGATACATGGCACCCCTTAGTGCTCAATCTTAGCTCTGAGGGTTGTACGATTAGCCCGTAGAGCTTTCAGGATAATCCACGATGACAGTGCCTTCCCCCACGGCCACCCGCCTTGAAACCGACAGTATGGGGTCTATTGCAGTGCCTTGCGATCGCTACTGGGGCGCGCAAACCCAGCGATCGCTCCAGCACTTCGATATTGGCATCGACCGTCTCCCCAGCGCCATGATTCGAGCTTTGGGGCTAACCAAGCAGGCCGCTGCAATGGTGAATCAAGATTTGGGCAAGCTTTCGCCTGAGCAAGCAACGTTAATTGTGACGGCAGCGGCAGAGGTGGCCCAAGGTCACCATGACGACCACTTTCCGCTGCGAATTTGGCAAACGGGCAGCGGTACCCAGTCTAATATGAACGCCAATGAGGTGATCGCCAATCGCGCCATTGAACTGGCGAGTGGAGTGTTGGGGAGCAAGACGCCTATCCATCCCAACGACCACGTCAATTTATCCCAATCGTCGAATGATGCCTTCCCCACTGCAATGCACATTGCGGCAGTAGAAGAGATTCACCATCGCCTCATCCCTGCAATCACCCAACTGCAAGGGGCGCTCTCGACGAAATCGGAGGCCTTTGCAGACATTATTAAAATTGGCCGCACGCATTTAATGGATGCTGTGCCCCTCACCCTCGGCCAGGAGTTCTCGGGATACTTGGCCCAGCTTCACCAAAGCCTCAATCGCATTAAGCGAACGCTGCCGGAACTATACCCGTTAGCGCTGGGGGGCACAGCGGTGGGAACCGGCCTCAATGCCCATCCTGAATTTGCGGTACGGGTGGCGGCTCAAATCGCTGAGTTAACGGGCTTACCCTTCGTAACTGCACCCAATAAGTTTGCGGTTCTAGCGGCCCATGATGCCTTAGTGATGACTAGCGGCGCGCTCAAGACGTTGGCTTGCACTTTGATGAAGATTGCCAACGATCTGCGCTGGCTAGCCTCTGGCCCGCGCTGTGGCCTCGGAGAATTGCGTTTGCCTGCCAATGAGCCAGGATCTTCGATTATGCCGGGGAAGGTCAATCCGACCCAGTGTGAGGCGATGACGATGGTGTGTGTCCAGGTGATCGGCAATGACACGGCGATCGCAATGGCTGGCAGTCAGGGCAATTTAGAACTCAATGTATTTAAGCCCGTCATCATTCATAATCTGCTTCATTCAGTGCGGCTGTTGGCCGATGCCTGTCATGCCTTTACTCAATATTTGGTGGTGGGCATTGAGGCCAATCGGGATCAAATCCAGACCTATTTGGACCGATCTCTGATGTTGGTCACCGCGTTGACGCCCCACATTGGCTATGACCAGGCCGCGATCGTTGCTAAAAAAGCCCACGCAGAAGGGAAGACTTTACGTGAGACCTGTATTGCCCTGAACTTGCTCACGGCGGACGAGTTTGACCGCTGTGTTCGACCTGAGCAGATGATTTAATGAACTTTACGCTTTAGGTAACTAAGAATGAACCGCGTCTTAACGCTTCAACTGCTGCTGGGTTTGCTGGGGACTAGTGTTGCGATCGCAAACCCAGCCCCCATCTCTGAGACCCAAGCCGTTCAAGAACCCGTCACTGAGGGGCAATCGACGCCAGCAGCGTCAACGGCTGCTGCAGCCAGCAATAACAAACATCATCAAGCAGCGGGTCTTATTTTCGAGACACCGATGAACTTTTCTGAGGTTCAGACCCTGAAAAACGACACGGTAGGAGTCGTTTCAGCCGATCAGCGCATCACGATCAAACTCTTTCCCCTAGGCCCAGAGACGCTGTCTTTTTTGAATATGGAAGATACAGAACTGATGAATTAC
>JBAUJD010000919.1:0-3328 GCA_049683515.1 Thermosynechococcaceae cyanobacterium
GCCCTATACCGATGAAGTGATTGTCGAGATCGCCCAAAAGGGCGTCAAGCGACTCGTGGTGGTACCCATCAGCTTCATTTCTGAGCATATCGAAACCCTGCAAGAAATTGACATGGAATACCGAGAGCTGGCTCTAGAAGCAGGCATCGAAGAGTTCCGACGGGTGCCCGCCCCTAATATTGAGCCCACCTTTATTGATTCATTGAGTAACTTGGTGCTCGATGCCCTTGAGAAACCTGACCTCGATTTTTCGCAGATCGCCCATCCCAGTCAGCGGGTCAAGATTTATCCCCAAGAGCAACGGGCTTGGGGCATGACGAGGGCTGCAGAACGGTGGAATGGTCGCTTAGCGATGGTAGGCTTCATTGGGTTAATCATCGAGTTGATTAGCGGACAAGGGCCACTTCACCTCATGGGATTGCTATAGGATCTGATCGGATTGTTATCGAAACGATGGAGACCTGCCAATGAGCTATCGCATGGATCGCCGCGCCTATGCTGAGACCTATGGGCCAACGGTGGGCGATCGCATCCGTCTTGCCGACACCGAGTTAATCATCGAAGTCGAGCAAGATCACACCACCTACGGCGATGAGGTCAAGTTTGGCGGCGGCAAAGTGATTCGAGATGGCATGGGCCAATCCCCCATCACCAACGCCGATGGAGCAGTTGATGCGGTAATTACCAATGCGCTGATCCTGGACTGGTGGGGCATTGTTAAAGCAGACATTGGGATTAGAGAGGGCAGAATTGCTGCCATTGGCAAGGCTGGGAACCCCAATATTCAGGACAATGTTGATATTGTGATTGGTCCTGGGACAGAAGCCATTGCCGGAGAAGGCATGATCCTGACGGCGGGTGGGATTGATTCTCACATTCATTTTATTTGTCCCCAGCAGATTGAAGTGGCTATTGCCTCCGGCGTCACCACCATGATTGGTGGCGGCACCGGACCAGCGGCGGGCACCAATGCCACCACCTGCACCCCCGGCCCCTGGAATATTCACCAGATGCTGCGTTCCGCCGATGCCTTCCCCATGAATTTGGGATTTCTGGGTAAGGGCAACTCCAGTCAGCCTTCAGCTTTAGAGGAACAAGTGAAAGCTGGGGTCATGGGTCTCAAGCTCCATGAAGATTGGGGGACGACGCCAGCAAGCATTGATACCTGCCTCAGCGTTGCCGATCAGTACGATGTACAGGTCGCGATTCACACCGACACGCTCAATGAAGCGGGGTTTGTCGAAAATACAATCGCAGCCTTTAAAAATCGAGTCATTCATACCTATCACACCGAAGGTGCAGGGGGCGGTCATGCCCCGGATATCATCAAGGTTTGCGGTGAGGCCAATGTTTTACCTTCCTCGACGAACCCGACGCGCCCTTACACCGTAAACACCCTGGACGAACACCTCGACATGTTGATGGTGTGTCACCACTTAGATGCTGGGATTCCTGAAGACGTTGCTTTTGCAGAATCACGGATTCGTCGAGAAACCATTGCCGCTGAAGATATCCTGCACGATCTCGGTGCCTTCAGTATGATTGCCTCAGACTCGCAGGCGATGGGGCGGGTCGGCGAAGTGATTATTCGCACCTGGCAAACCGCACACAAAATGAAGGTGCAGCGGGGGCCATTGCCTGAGGATTCGGAGCGCAATGACAATACCCGCGCCAAGCGCTACGTGGCGAAGTATACGATTAACCCTGCTATTGCCCACGGTATTGCTAATCATGTTGGCTCCGTCGAGGTCGGCAAGCTGGCAGATCTGTGCCTATGGAAGCCTGCGATGTTTGGCGTCAAGCCAGAGATGGTGATCAAGGGCGGCTTGATTGCCTGGGCGCAGATGGGCGATGCCAATGCCAGCATTCCGACGCCGCAGCCGGTGTATATGCGACCGATGTTTGGTGGGTTTGGAGGTGCTATTGCATCTACGTCTCTCACCTTCATTTCCCAAGCCGCGATGGAACAGGGAATTCCTGAACAAATTGGTCTAAAAACTCAAGTAGCGGCAGTTTCTGGCACTCGTCAGCTTAGCAAGCGAGATATGAAGCTCAATGATGCCTTGCCTAATATTGAGGTTGACTCTGAGACTTATGAAGTGAGGGCTAACGGAGAGTTATTGACCTGTGAACCGGCGACAGTGTTGCCGATGGCCCAACGATACTTCTTGTTTTAAGGGAGCAACCCTAGCAGTATTTTAGGTATAGGGGGGTACTTACGCAGTTCCTGAATTCTGAGTTGGCCGTTAGACTACAGAAAGATCTGGGCATTCTAGACTTATCACATAGTTAGATTTCCCGACAAATTTGATGAGTAGTGCAGATTATGACGAAATAGCGAAGTTTTGTGAACAACTTTCGTACCGAGATAAGTTCCGACTAGCTCAGCTTCTCATTCAGCTTGCAAGGAAAGCGGAGGAAGAGAAGAGTCCCAACGCCATAGAATCGAAGGTCAGTGATTCAAAGACCGTCGAGTACGTTGCAGCTCGTTTGCAGAAATTAAAGCCTAAAAAAAAGGCCACCTTACTAAATTCTATTGGGGCTATGTTTCAATTTCAAGGTGGTATATCAGATGAAGCAAAAGCAACAATAGTGGACGAACTTCAGCAGAGAAAATATATCATTATTGATAGAAATAGTTGCGTTTCATACAAAAACTAACAATTTCATGAAGGAGCTTTGCTTTCGTCATCATATCCCTATCCTCATGGATAACAGTGTAGGACATTAAGCAGTCCTCGATTTATTGCTGTGACTGCTTAATGCAGCTTCAATATAGGCATTCAGACTCAGATTGGCTTCCGTCGCAGCAATATAAATTTTTCGATGCAGTTCAGGTGATGTTCGCACTGTAAAATGTCCAGAGAAGGGTTTTTCCGGTGCTCTTCCAATTTCATTGCAGTAGCCTAAGTACTCATTGACAGAATCTTCAAAGGCTTGAGCCGCTTCAGCAACCGTTTCCCCTTCAAAATGGATCACATCTTGTAGGTCAAGCACCGTACCGTAAATCACCTGTTCTTCGGCATCTATTTCAAGATTTGCACTGTAGCCTTTGTATTTAAGCATCATCTATATTCTCTATGCCTGCGTTGATTAAGAATTGTCTGACTGTCTTCACACAACCTTTGCCCGCGTTTGGTCTTGGATGAGGGCGATGAAAGACCGATACACGATCATTGAGAGAAACAACTATTCTTGAACCGCTTCTTTCAGAAATTTTTGCATCTAAAGCAATCAGCAGACTTTCGATATCACTCCACTGGATATTGGCTGAGGGAGACTTCTCAAAGATTTTAGCTAAAGTCTTCTTATGCTTGCTGTTCAAGAA
>JBAUJD010000920.1:0-2814 GCA_049683515.1 Thermosynechococcaceae cyanobacterium
GCATTTGTTTGAGTGTTTGGCTCAAAGTGGACTCTCGCCCCCACTCAATCAGACGCAACCTGCGATCTGATGAAAAAATGATGGCTTTCGCAATAAGCCTCACTTGTTGCTGTGACTAATTACGATAAAAGACTGACCCAAAAGGTTGATCTACTCATCAACACCAACTCAAGTCTCTGGACTTCGGTGCGACTCTTGAATTGGATTGGCTATGGATTTTTGATTTTCGCTCTATTCGACGTGATCGCCACGATTGTTCCTCCTAACTTCACCAATCCAGTCTGGGAGTTTAGCTTTGTCGGTAACCTTGTTGAACGGGTCGCAGCCCCACTCATTGGTTTTGGTCTCGTATTTTTGGGTGGACAGGTGCGCCGCCCTAAGTGGGAACGATTAATCTTGAAAATTCTCTCTTGGCTGGCATTATTAATTGGTCTACTCTACCTGCTTCTTATTGGGCTAGGTGTATCGAGCACTGTGCGTATTGACCGCGACAATAACCAGCAAATCACAGTCAGAGCGAGGCAAACTAAAACACAGCTTGAGCAAGTCCAATCAGAATTTCAGGCTGCTAATACAGTTGAAAAAATGGAGACTCTGCTTGGGCGTCTGGACAGTCAGGGACGAGCGCCCGAGATCGCTAACGATGAGCAGTTTCAGACTGCAAAGGAGCAATTTGGCAAATTTATCGATCAAGGGCAAAAGCGTCTCTCTGGGCAAGTTGAGACAACTCGAAAGACGCAGCGCTTAGGTTTATTAAAGAACTCGCTGAAGTGGAATTTAGGTGCTTTATTATCTTCGGCTTTATTTATCAGCATCTGGCGCGGCACTGCCGATATCCGACGCAAATAATTTTTGAGCTTTAGGAGGTATCGATGCTTGCCTTAAACCCTAACCAGGGTCATCAGTAGCTCAAAAGAATTACGTCAAATCCCTTTGCTTTTCATAGGGGTTAAGTGCTGAGAGACAAAGGGATGTTTAGATGGCACGAAGTAGACTTCGTGCCAATCGTCAAAAAGCACCCAGCAATATTTTGCTGGGTGCTTCTCAATCTAAAGTCGGTTTGCGTCCAGGTTAAACCTGAGCTTTTTGCTTCTTCTTCGGGGGCTTTCCTGACTTGCGGCTCACTTTCGCGCGAGGTGGCTTCGAATCCTTGCCCTTAAAGGCTTCTTCCTGACTGATTCTGAGCTGCTGCCCACAAACTCGGACTGTTTTCAAATGCTTGATCGCTTCCTTGGGCATGTCTGCAGGGAGATAGACGGTGCTAAAGGTGTCGAAGAATTTGATCTGACCGATATACTTTGGCGCTAGATTGATCTCGTTTGCAATAGCACCCACAACATTCTTCGGCTGGACGCCATGTTCGCGCCCCACCTCAATACGAAACTGCTGCATCGCTAGATCTGACGGCTTCCCTAAATCTGCGGACCAGCCACTGGAACCAGCCGCCGCATCTTTCTGGGCTTCTTTCTCTGAGGGCACAAGCGGACGGTCCCGCTGCACTAGATGCGCCAGTGCGGCTGCAATCTCACCCAGGCTTAAGTCCTGCTCTTGCTGGTAGTTGTTGACTAAATCTTCAAAAAAGCCCAAATCTTGATCTTCAATTGTATCGGTAATCATCCGCTTAAATTGGACGATGCGACGATCTGCAATATCGGCATGGCTCGGAATCTTCATCGGTTCAATGGGTTGTCGAGTTGCTTTCTCAATGGACCGCAGCATTCGCTTTTCGCGGGGAGAGACAAACAAGATGGCATCCCCTTTACGTCCAGCACGGCCCGTGCGACCAATGCGGTGGACGTAGGTTTCTGTATCGTAGGGAATGTCGTAGTTAATGACGTGGCTAATCCGTTCGACATCTAGGCCACGGGCGGCGACATCGGTGGCGACAATAATGTCAAGACGTCCACTCTTGATTCGCTCCACGGTTTTTTCACGGAGAACTTGACTGACATCGCCGCTGAGAACTGCGGTGGAGTAGCCCCGTGCCTCTAGCTTTTCAGTCAGTTCGGCTGCCATCACCTTGGTGCGGACAAATACCAGCATGGCCTCAAAGTCTTCCACTTCCAAGATGCGAGTGAGGGCATCAAGCTTTTGCAGTCCCTGCACCTGCCAGTAGCGTTGGGTGATGCTAGCCACCGTTGTAGTCTTGGACTTAATTTTGATTTCGACGGGATTATTGAGATGAGTCTGAGCCACGCGACGGATGGCCGAGGGCATTGTGGCCGAGAACAGGGCAACCTGCCGTCCGGTGGGCGTTTTTTCAAGGATCAGTTCAACATCTTCGATGAAGCCCATGCGCAGCATTTCGTCGGCTTCGTCGAGAACAACGGTGGCAAGACTCTCAAGCTTGAGGGTGCCACGCTTAAGGTGATCGATAAGTCGTCCGGGAGTACCCACTACGACATGAACACCGCGCCGAAGCTGCCGCAGTTGGGTGCTAATGTTTTGGCCTCCGTAGAGGGTCGCAATTTGGAAACCATCTAAATGGCGGGCATAGGCCTGCATGGCTTCAGCCACCTGAATCGCTAGCTCACGGGTGGGGGTGAGGACTAAGACCTGAGGCTGCTTTTGGGATAGATCAATGCGGCTCAGCAAGGGTAGGGCAAAGGCAGCCGTTTTACCAGTGCCGGTTTGGGCTTGACCGAGCAGATCACGCCCTTCAAGGAGTGGGGGGATGCTTTTTTCTTGGATCGGAGACGGGGATTCATAGCCCGCTTCTTCAACGGCTTGCAGCAGGGGAGGTGCGATCGCAAGATCGGAGAACTTCATGGGAGTATCAGACATATTTGCAGAAATAAAAGAACGGTCCAAGCG
>JBAUJD010000921.1:0-3815 GCA_049683515.1 Thermosynechococcaceae cyanobacterium
CCATTAAGGGTATCGCCACCGTCACCGCCATCAATGGTGTCATTGCCAGAAGCGCCATCAATTAGATCGCTCCCGCTCCCGCCAGTAATCAGGTCGTTTCCTTTACGGCCATTGATGATGTCATGGCCTGCGCCGCCGTCAATGGTGTCGCTGTCATTGCCACCAAAGATATGGTCTTGACCGTTACCCCCGTCAATGAGGTTGTTACCGCTGATCTCGAAGAGGGTGTCACGACCGTTACCCCCTTCAAGGGTGTCATCACCAGCGCGACCCGCGAGGTAATCATCGCCCCCGAGTCCCTGAATTAGGTCAGAACCTGCGGTGCCCTGCAGGATATCGCGGCGGTTGGTGCCGATAATCTCGTTGAAGAGCAGCGCGTCAATCACCGTGTCGCCTCGGAAATTGAGGTTTTGAATGCGGGTATCATCAGCCCGGTCGGTTTCGGCTTGACTGAATGCAGGCGTGCTTGGATCGGTGTCTGCCGGAAAGTTCGCCAGCAAATATTCTGCTAGAGCATCTTGCTCAGTGCCGGGGGCCGCAAAGGCGGCTGTGCCGGGATCAGTTAGGGTTGCCGATAGGTCCACAAGGTTTGCTGCTGGCCCCGTGGGGAAGGGATAGCCATCGCCGCCTTCGACTAGGAAGCCTAGGGTCACCATTCGGAAAGCGCGATTGGGGTCACCAACAATCTCACCATCTTGAACGACGACATCAATGTCGTTGCCGTCGGCATCTTCAATGGCGAGAGCCTGGATGCGATCGCCTGCTTCTCTCGTCAAGTCAAAGCTAAACGAGAATCCCGCAATCTGTGGGAAACGCCCCTGGGTATTGGCATCGTCGAGGCTGCTGGCGGCTACACCATGTTCGATCAGCGCCAACAGCTCTGCTGCCGTTACCGTAATTAAAGCGAGGCTGTTATTGAAGCTTAAGCTATTGGCAATATCGGTCTCAGAGATACCGCCAGCAGGTTTAACAATATTGCCGTCAGCATCCGTCACCGCTTCGTTAGGGAGTTCTTCCGGTGCGCCGATGCCGCCCGTCGGGACTATGACTTGGCCGATGTCATCACGGATACCGCCGCCGTTCTTAAGGGAAATCACAACCGAGTCATCGACGGCCTTGGCAGCGGCCAAATTCGCGTCAGCAGTTAAGTTCCCCAGATTGGTTTCTTCGGTGCGGACGCTGCCGCGAAGACCGTCTAAATACACCTCGCTGAGGCCAAAGATGTTGCTTTCTTTGGCGATAATCACCTCACGCAATTCATCAACAATGGCCTGAATCTCAGGGTCCACCAACCCTTCTGCATTGAGGTCGGCAACCCCTTGTACATCCGTGGCATAGGCACCGCTAATCGTAGGGTCGTAGCTTTCGGGAATGACGTGGCCGTTTTCGTCAAACTCGACCACTAAGCGACCGACATATTTGTAGTTGCCGTCTGTATTGATAATCGCCACCGGGTTCCCTTCTGCATCGCTAGTGAAGATGGGGTATTCGCCTTGGGCTATATCGCCAGCGCGGAGGCGATCCGTCTCATCTACCAGTCGTGTATTAGAGCCACCGGCCATAATGACGTCAACCCCAGTCAGCCGCGTCGCTAGCTCTTGCTCAATGGAGATCTGCTGCATGTGAGCGAGCAGAACGACTTTATCGAGATCAGGATTCGCAGCTAAGAGCGCATCCACATCGGTCTGAATTTCTGCCGCTAGGGCATCAAGCTGTTCTGGTGTGGGTGCCCCATCAAAATCCGCTGGTAAAACTGTGATATCACTGGGACTAGAAATGCTGGTAATGGTGGGCGTCGTGGCACCGAAAACCCCAATCTTTTCGCCATTGACATCAATGATGGTGCTGGCTGCAATGCTATTGCCTTGGGGGGCTTGAGCATCTGCGACCACGAGATCGGCAAGGTTAGCATCGGTGCTGAAATCTAAGTTCGCACTCAGGTAAGGGAAGGCTGTCCCGGCAAAGGATTCATCAATGTCAGGGGTTGTGGGGTCGTCTACCGCACCGGCTATCAGGTCTCTAACCACACCCGTCCCTAAGTCAAACTCATGGTTACCAAAGGCGATCGCATCGAACCCTAGCTCATTTTGAATCAGAATATCGGCACGACCGACGCCCCCAAAGACTTCGGCAGAGGTGCTAGAAAACAAACCCGGAATAAAGGCATCCCCGGAAGAGAGAATCAGCGTGTTATCCATCACTCCGTCGTTGCCTAGATCTTGTGCTTTGAGAGCATTAAGAACGGCAGAGAAGTTAGGGGCATCATTGAGGGCCGGGATGCCTGCCTCTTGGTCTGCGGCGTGAAGTATTTCTAAAACAAAAGGAGTATCAGCCACTTCTCCCACTGTAAGCTGACTGACAATGGGTTCGTGATCACTGGCAACTAAGGTTTCAGGGAACTTAATGGCACCATCATCACGGGCAAAGTCATTGTTGACGTGAACAATATCGAACTGGGCCTCTGGGAGCAGTGAATCGGTGACGAAGAGATTGTCGAGTACTTGGCTGTTGCCGTCGAAGATAAAGGTATAGGCATCACCTTCGGCTTCAGCTTGGGCAACCAAGTTGGTCAGAACCCGACCATCGCCTGTTCCTGGCAGTATCTCGGTGAGGTCATTGGTGAACTGGAAGGTGTTGAGGTCACCGGCCACAATCACCTTGGCCTCTGGCGTCGTCGCCAGCACTGAATCAACGTAGTCGTTAATGGCTTGGGCCTGAGCTTCCCGCTCAGCTTCAGTGCCTTGAACAAAGGGTTGAGGGCCGCCAAAAATTGGGGAAGAGCCAAACCGAGACGAGAAGTGGTTGTTGACCACCGTTACTGTTTCACCATTAAAGGTGAAGATGCCCACCACCGGAATGCGGCTGCCCTCAAAGGCATCAGGATTGCTAGCGCCCGCTGTGGTTAAATTGGCGGGGGTCAACGCTTCAACGCCATCCAAGGCAACCCGCTCTGGGTTATAGAGAAAAGCATTGCGAATGTTGCCGCCGGGAACGCCGCCTTGGGTGATCGTGCTGTCGTCAACGCTGGGATCGGCATAAACATCGAAGAATTGGTAAGTGGGACCGCCTGCGGCAGCTATTGCATCCACCAGATCTTGCAATGTATGATTCGCATCGCTGACGGGGGCATTATCGCCCCCGTTTTCACCATCGTTATCTTGAATCTCCTGTAAAGCAATGATGTCTGGGGAACCGAGATTCGTGACGATTTGGCTGGCAAGGCGCTCTCGTTGGACTGCATCTGGGTCTGTCACACCGCCTTCCACGGCAAGCGCACTGGTGAGATTTAAGACGTTGTAGCTCGCCACCGTGAGCTGGTTATCGGTTCCCTTGAGGGAGGTGACTTCTGGCTCCAGTCCGCCGGGGGTGACCACATTGACTGGCCCCGTGACATTGACCTCAAAGTTACCGAAGCTGTAACCCACGACGCCGGTGACATCGCCGAGCTGATCGCCCACGTTGAGGGCCGGGGGCGTGTCTTGTCCTGAGATCGTAGGGTCAAACTGAATCTGCACCCGCTCAGGATTTTGGTCGCCGGTATTATCTGGCCCTGAATTAAGGTTGATACCGCCTCGGCTATTGAGGGGATCGTTCGAGGTTGCTCCCAGGTTCGGGAGGGTAAACGCCTCTGCAGAAAAGGCTCCGAAAACCTGCGTTGGAGATACAGCTACTGCATCTTCGATGGTGACGAGCTGACCTTCTAGGCTCTCATAGAAGTCGATCGCATCGTTCTCAGGATCAAATTCACCGGACTCCGTTTGTAAATTCTCCGGCAGCTCATCATCGCTAATCACCACCGTATTCGAGGGCAATCG
>JBAUJD010000922.1:0-2006 GCA_049683515.1 Thermosynechococcaceae cyanobacterium
CCACCACACTTATCCGCCACGATGCAGTGGGGGCGAATGCGATGCTCTGAGGCTTCTAGTAAGTCCTGAAGCTGAGCATGGGCATACTTGGGTTTGACTCGGAGCAAGCGGGCCGAGATGCGATCGCCTGGTACCGTATCTGGGACAAACACGACGCGCTGTTCATCGCCCCAGCGCCCAACCCCTTCACCCGTGGGGCTGAGATCGGCAATGACAACTTCAACGAGTTCGCCCTGCCGCCAAGAGGTTGCAGGGTCAGAGGTTGCGGATAAATCAGTTGAAGAAATGGGGCTGCTCCCTTTGGTTGGCACGGTATAGTCTCCGCATTCTATCGCTAATCACAAACTTACTTGTGATGTAAAATCCTTTGCCACTGTTCCAAGTGAAAAGCTGAGGCGATGAACGGTCTACAATAGATCTGAAGCAACCTAGGTCATCTTGCTTGATGGCTTAATCCCTGACGACCTTGCCACTATCGCCAGGAGACAACTGTAAAAATGCCTGCAAAAGATATTTTTCACGATTGTGTAAAAAATGCTCTCATCAAAGCAGGCTGGGTCATTACTCATGATCCGTTTCGGATTCGTCTGACGCGAAAAAACTTATTTGTTGATCTTGGTGCAGAGCGTTTGATTGCAGCCGATCTTGGAACCCAAAAGATTGCAGTGGAGATCAAAAGCTTCACTCGTGCATCCGACATCAAAGATTTAGAAGATGCACTTGGACAATTTATTCTGTACGAGCGGCTTCTAATTCGATATGCACCGGAGAGAACGCTCTATACCAATCAAAACTGATTCTAGAGAAAGACGATAAGACTCCGTATGGCTTTCCGGCTTTTTGTTCTCTGATATCACGTGGGTTTGGTATATCTAGCTGTTTCTGATTCAGTCTATAGAACTGTTTTTGAAGAAGAAATCGGCCAAGTGCTACTTGAAGATAAATTAATTCGATTATTAACCTTTGATCCTCAGCAGGAGGTTATAAACAAATGGGTACTACCACAGTAGATTATATCAATATCATTCAACAACTCTTCAGAAGCTACATTGAGTTCTTAGAAGACACAGAAGATCTTAAACTAGAACCCATCTTTGACCGAGAGAATAATCGATATCTACTCGTAGAAGTAGGCTGGCAAGGGGGACGACGTATCTACGGAACCCTTCTACACATTGATATTATTAATGACAAGCTCTGGATTCAGCAAGATGGCACTGAAGAAGGTGTTGCGAATGAGCTTGTTGAATTAGGAGTTCCAAAGCATAAGATTGTGTTGGGATTCAAATCTATAGACCGCCGAAAAATCACAGAATATGCGGTGTCATAACCTGTGCTCAGTTAGCGACCCATCGCGCTTTTGGTTCCATCAGCACTATGCCAAAATTGAGGAACGTGACCTCGCCCCTGACGAACAGACTGTTTTTGTTTATGGATCTGACCAATCTGTGCAGATTTTTGATGAACAGAACCCTCGTGAACCGCTGCCTGTCCTGGATTTCTGCGAAAATATCGACTTGAAAGTTGAGGCCATCTTGGATTGGCTAAAGGGGTAAAAATTGCTACGGAACTTTGCAAATCATCGAAAGGAGAAGTGTTACTTGCTCCTTTCGATGATGCCATCCTAGATTAGTGTGGTTGTGTTGATACCGATGCCAGTAGTCCGAGTGTTAATCAGCGTCGCTAATACTTCATTGGTGGCCGTCATACTAATCTCTGTATTGAGACCCGAGATCGTATAGCTAAGGTCACTTGCCATGAGGCCGCTGCCCAAAGCCAACATATCGTTACCCAAATCAAAGGTATAGACACTATCATTGCCGTCACCCAGCCGCAAAACCACGGTATCAATGCCCTGGTCAGCGTAGATAAAGTCGTTCCCTAAGCCTCCATCTAAAAAGTCGTTACCATTGCCGCCGTAGAGAGTGTCAACACCCTCGCCCCCAATTAGGGTGTCTGCTCCGGCATCGCCATAGAGCTTGTCATTGCCAATGTTGCCTTCTAGG
>JBAUJD010000923.1:0-2764 GCA_049683515.1 Thermosynechococcaceae cyanobacterium
GATCCCATCGTACTTGCCTCTGCTAGCCCTAGCTCTCCTGCGGTTCGTGGCCTGTATAAAGTGATGACAAAGCGGTAATAACACTCCCATCAGGTAGTACTGATTACAAAAGATCAGTGCTCCCCGATACAATGGCTAAGCAGCTCATACCGAGACACCGATGGTCGCCTCGGTATTGTGCTATCTAGACCGATTGGAGCGTTCATTCCCTTGGCAAAATCCCTGCCGCCACGCCTTCAGGTTGGCAAAACCTGGTGCAGATGGCTGAGTCTCCAACGACTTGGACTGTTTTGTTTCTGCTTGATTCTGACCGTTGGCTGTCGTCAATGGTTTAAGGCACCGCCGCCGGCACTGTCTCCAAATCAACCCGCCATCACCAGCACGATCAGCTTAGGGACAACAGCGACGGTTCGCACCCTCGATCCGGCAGATGCCTATCAGGTTTTTACAGGAAACCTTCTTTATAACTTGGGAGACTGTCTCTATGCCTATCGAGATGGGGGGACAGAACTCATCCCTCAATTGGCGACGGCGATGCCCCAGGTCAGTGAGGATGGCCTGGAGTACACGATTTCCCTTCGTAAAGACGTTATCTTCCATGACGGAACGCCCTTTGATGCCAAGGCGATGGCCTTTTCGCTGCAAAGATTTATCGATAATGGCGGTCAGCCTTCTTTCTTGCTGTCAGATACGGTAGAAAAGGTAGATGCTACAGCATCCCACCAGCTCAAAATTCGGCTTAAAAAGCCCTTCGTTGCTTTCCCCTCGTTGCTCTCTTTTTCAGGATTAGCCGCAGTCTCACCGCAGGCCTATGCCAACAAAGTGGATGCGTTTCAACCTGAAACGTTTGTGGGGACCGGTCCCTATCGGCTGGTGAGCGACACCCTAGACAACCTAGAGCTGGAATCCTTTGCTCAATACTGGGGCACAAAACCTCAAAACCGTAGCGTCACCATCAACCGCTACGCTAATGCGGCCAATCTCTTTAATGCGTTTCGCACTGGCGACATTAACATTGCCTACCAGTCTCTTAATCCAGATCAGGTTCAAATTCTCGTTAAGACCGCAGAGGAAACCCTGAGTTGGAAAGCTGTTTCTGGTAAGGGCAGCAACATTACGTACCTCAGCTTAAACCTGCGGGATGCTCCCCTCAATCAAATCAATGTTCGGCAAGCTATAGCCCTCGTGATCAACCGCCAAGATTTGCAAAGTCAAGTGCTCAACAATCAAGTCGAACCGCTCTATAGCCTGATCCCTAATATTTATCCAGAATCGAAATCGGTCTTTCGCACCCCCGCCGCCTTAGACCCCTCTGCCCAGGCCAAGGAAAAACTCAAAGAGGCGGGTTACTCTAAAGACAATCGTGTCAAAATTACCTTCGGCTATCGCAGTAATGTCCCCAGTGATGAACCTGCAGCCCAACGCATTAAATCAGCCATAGAAAAGCAGCTTGGCGGTATGGTAGAGGTCACTTTAGAAGGTGTGCAGTCAGCCGATGCCTACGTGAGTCAAAATCAAGGTCGCTACAACCTATTTATGCTGGACTATACCGGCGACTACTACGATCCTGACACCTATATCCAGCCTTTTCTCGACTGCAGTAAAGGGTCAGAAGAGGGTGGCTGTGAGGCTGGATCTACCGTTGTTCAAGGTTCGTTTTACTATCGCGATCGCATCAACAAGCTAATCGATCAAGAACGTCAGTCTAAAGATCGCAAGCAGCGTCAAAAGATTTTTGCCGAAATTCAAGATATTCTGGCGAAAGATGTTCCTTACATTCCCCTGTGGCAACGGCGTGAATATGTGTTTGCCCAAAATAATATTGAGGGCATCCAGCTCGATCCCACCCAGCACTTTCCCTTCTGGCCCCTCCGCAAATCGTAAGGATTGCCGCTATGTCTCGGTCTCGTGCCCTTCAATCCTACGTAATTACCCGCCTGATGCTGGCTCCCCTAATGGTGTGGACCATTAGCACCATTGTCTTTTTGTTGCTCAGAGCGACCCCCGGTGATCCGGTGGACGTGATTTTAGGCCCGCGCGCCCCAGAAGCGCAGAAGGCGTTAATTCGTGAGCAGCTTGGTCTAGCAAAACCGCTGATTCAGCAATATTTTGACTATCTCAAGCATCTGTTGAGTTTGGATTTAGGTACCTCCCTCACCAGTCGCGGTCAGTCGGTGTGGGATATTATTCAAGCGTTCTTTCCGGCAACGGCTGAATTAGCAATCTGCAGCATGGTCTTTGCCCTAGTGATTGGCGTGGGGGCCGGTGTGTTGTCTGCCTCCCGCCCCGGCACCTCGATTGACTTAGCGGGGCGTTTATTTGGCATCATTACCTACGCGCTGCCCCTGTTTTGGGTAGGGATGTTACTGAAGCTACTCTTTGCGGTCCAGTTGGGGTGGTTCCCTAACGGGACTCGTTTCCCGGCCCAGATGGTGAAACCGGATGGTCCAACGGGGCTATACCTGATTGATAGCTTGCTGAGCGGCAATCTAGAAGCGTTTGGCACCACCCTCTACTATTTGGCGTTGCCCAGCTTCACGCTGGGCCTAGTTCTCAGCGGCATTTTCGAGCGCATTGTGCGGGTCAATCTGAAGCAAACGCTGCGGGCCGATTATGTGGAGGCGGCTCGCGCTAGGGGCATTCCCGAACGGCGGGTGCTACTGAACCATGCTCTTCGCAATGCTCTGATCCCAGTCGTGACGGTGTTGGGGTTAACAACTGCTTCAATGTTAGGGGGTGCTGTTCTCACAGAGGTAACGTTCTC
>JBAUJD010000924.1:0-8692 GCA_049683515.1 Thermosynechococcaceae cyanobacterium
GTCTGAGCGTTCCTTCCCAAGAGATCCATGCCACGCTACCGCTGATTAATTTTCAGGTTCGCCTGATTGATACCGATGTGGTGCTGGTCACCTACCAGAGCAAAGTCATTTACAGTGGTGTTGTCGAGCGAGGCCGCAGAAGCTCTATCTGGTTGAGATCTGCTGCAGGCTGGATACTAAGATTTCATCAAGGGACTCCGATTCCTGACCCATGACTTTAGACTCACCTGACGCCATATCTTTTATGAACCCGCTTCTAAATCTTTCCTACGAGCCAGCACTGGAGTCTATAGGAGATGACTACTTTGATCGGGTTGCAGCCGCAGAGTTTCCGCAGCACATTTTGCGATTCCGTAATGATGACGTGCTGCAGCAGATTGCCCTCGACCCAAAGCAGGTGACGGATACCGATTTTATCGAAGCCTTTGGACAGTTTCAGGCCCGTGAACCCCTGCTCGCGCTGCGTTACCACGGCTATCAATTTGGTGAATATAATCCTTGGCTAGGGGATGGTCGCGGCTTTCTCTACGGTCAGGTTCGGGGGTTAGATGGTGAGCTGTACGACTTTGGCACCAAAGGATCGGGAACGACGCCCTACTCACGCAGTGCCGATGGTCGCCTCACTCTTAAAGGCGGCGTTCGCGAAGTCTTAGCCTCTGAAGCCCTCCACTATTTAGGCGTGAAGACCTCTCGATGCCTCAGCTTAATTGAAACCGGGGATTCCCTCTGGCGGGGGGATGAGCCCTCACCGACACGGGCCAGCGTCATGGTGCGATTTAGTCGCTCCCACATTCGGTTTGGTACGTTTGAGCGCCTCTATGCCATCAAACGTCCAGATTTAATCAAGACCCTTCTCGATCATGTGATTGAGATTTATTATCCGCATCTACACAATCAACCCGATGCCTACCTACTGTTCTACACAGAATTAGTCCGACGCACGGCAGAACTGGCGGCCCAATGGATGTCGGTGGGTTTTTGCCATGCCGTTTTGAATACGGACAATATGTCGATCACAGGGGAAAGCTTTGACTACGGTCCCTTCGCCTTTATTGAAACGCTAGACCTCAACTTCACGGCGGCTTACTTCGATCACTTTGGTCGCTATCGCTATAGCAATCAGCCTTCGATGTGTAAGTGGAATTTAGAGATGCTGCAGCGTCCGCTCGCGGCTGTGCTTTCAGAGGCAGAGATGATGGCGAGTCTAGAGACGTTTGATCAGGCTTATCACAGTGCTTACCGACAACGAATGTTGCAGAAGCTGGGCTTTGATGGTGAGAGATGCGATGATCGAAGATCGGTCGTAGACCATCGCAACTTCCCCGACGATAAACCCAACCCTGCCGATCAGCTTCTGACGCTGACGCTAGATTTCTTACAAAAAACGCAGATGGGCTACCACGACTTTTTTGCCGAGCTTCGAGAGCAGTTCAATCACCAGTGGGCCATTGATGCAGGGCATATTCTCAGTGAGTCTAAGCTGTTGGCTGCACACCTCAAACAGCTAGAACCTTGGCAAAAGCTGTATGGGCAGCTTCTAGAGCATGAAGAAGATCTTGAGTCTGTTCGTCAGCGTCTAGGAATGAACCCTCGCATCGTGATTACGCGCCCCATTATTGAAGCGATTTGGGAGCCAATTACAACAGAAGACAATTGGCAACCTTTTTATGAGCTATTAAACAAGCTCCAGAATATTTAAAACGAAGAAGGGTTCGCAGACAAAGTAGAAGACACTGTCGTTGATAAATGTCGAGTCCCTGCCCAATGCTGATAATCGGCGATCAGTTGATTGCCGATGCGCTGCTTAAACGTCATCAAAATTCCTTGCAGCAAGCTATTACCCGCCGCCTCTAAAATGGGCTTTGGCGTCATCCAAAAGAGAGGAGGAAGCTCTACCCCCACTCGCAAATCTCCACCCCCCTTTAACCAAGTCTGTCCATCCCGAGAATAGGGACGTAACTCTCCGACTAAATCGAACTTGAAGCGATCGTTGATGTAATCAATGCCCTTCAGTTGGCAATCGGTAGACCGAACCTGCACCACCCCATTGGCATCTGACCACACCTGCAGATCGACCACCGGCTGAAATTTCAGCGTCATAAACTCCCGAGATCGCATACTCAGCCGAAAGGAGCGAGCGCGCAATCGCTCAACTCGACTGCGATCTGCCAAGGCATAAACCAGTCGATGCGGCTGCCGAAGGTAATGCTTTAGGGGCACAGACTCAGAAGGCACCTGAACTGAAATTTCTTGGAATCCAGTAAAATTGACCTGCATGGAGGGAACACTAAATAGTTGTTCAACTAATTTTACCGTTTTTCTTGTCAATCGGTTACAGTGCGTTGCCAAAACTTGCGCCAGTCGGGGCAAAGGCGGGATCAAATCTTGCCCAGACAGGGCACTTTGTTACAGGCTTGTTATAATTATTTCAAATTGTAAAGAAAACTCTAGTTCACGCTAGGGTTGTCTGTTTGAGTCCCTCTATGACTGGTTGCCATGCTAGAAGATGTTGTTGCTTCTTCTCTTGATTCGTCTTCTGTTGCCCTGCCCTCTCCAGAAAAGAGTGCTTCAGTTCCTGAGTCGCTGATGGCAGGTGGGCTTGATCCCGCACGCTTTGACTGGCAGGAGGCATGGCACCCCGTCGCCTATCTCAATGATTTAGACAAGACGCAGCCCTATCCGTTTACGTTGCTGGGGCGAGACATCGTGATCTGGTGGGATCCGCAACAAACAGCCTGGACCGTTTTCGACGATCGCTGTCCCCACCGTCTCGCTCGATTCTCTGAAGGCCGAATTACAGAAGAGGGGCTACTGGAATGTCCCTACCACGGCTGGACGTTCTCCGGTGATGGGCAGTGCCAACATATTCCTCAGCAGGTGGAGGGGCAAGCGGCGGAAACCTCTTCACGAGCCTGTGTCCAGTCACTGCCCACCGCGATTCGTCAGGGGCTGCTGTTTGTTTATCCTGGTGAGGCCAGTCATGCCGTCCAGGTTTCGGTTCCCATTGTTGAGCCATTAGAAGAAGGCCCAGAGGAGTGGGTGTGTCTCAACACATTCCGAGATTTGCCCTACGATGCCCTAACGCTATTAGAGAATGTGCTTGATCCCAGCCATTTGCCCTACACCCACCACAAGTCAGTGGGGAATCGCTCCAATGCCAGTCCGGTGGAGCTAGAGGTCGTTAAGGCAGGCAAGCAGGGCTTTGACGGTCTTTGGGCCGAGGGTCCACGCCGAGGTGCTTTGGGGCCACAGGATACTCGCTTTGTCGCACCAGGACTGATGTGGCATGAGATCACCTCTGAGCAATACGGACGCACGGTAACTGCGGTTTATGCGGTGCCCACGCGCAAGGGCCACTGCCGTTTGTTTGCCCGCTTCCCGTTTAAGTTCAAGTCGAAGGTACCGGGCTTTGTTATGAAGCTGACGCCCCAGTGGTACAACCACATTAATCAAAACGGCATTCTCGAAGATGACCAAATTTTTCTGCATCACCAAGAGCGCTATCTAGAAGCATCGGGCGGCAGTGGTCGAGCCACGAAGGCATTTTATTTGCCGACGAAAGCCGATACCTTTGTCAAGGCACTGCATCAGTGGGTGAACCAATTTGATGCCGATCCCTTTGCGGGTCAAGCCCTTCCACCTGCATTGCCCAAGCATGAACTCCTTGATCGCTATCATTCCCACACCGTCCACTGTCCAAGCTGCCTGGGCGCATTGAAAAACATCAAGCGTCTCCGTTTGGGCATTGCCATTCTTGGCGCTAGTCTTTGGGCTATTCTGTCATTACTCAGCTCTGTTGCAGCCATTCCAGCCACGCTTATCTGCGCAGCCGTATGGTGGAGTCTAAAGCGTCTAGAGCATCGCTTTTATGAAGGTCAAGCGATTCCACTACGGAATGTGCCTGAGTCCCTGAGTCTTAAAGACAGGATTTTAGGGTTGTTCTCGTGAACTTTTAGCGACGCCGTTATGGCTATCAAGGGAGGTCTTCAAGAACTCCTGAGAGTAACGTTCTATGCTACAGAGCAGATACCCACTCCGTTTGACGGCAGCTTGAATGGGTAAAGGGATGTTGCAAACCCAGGCGGGTCATCCCCAGGTCTGATGCAGTATATAGACACAATGCCTGTTTTTGCTGTTGGTGAGCGGTGATCTCGACCTGGCAGTGTGACCCTTGCCAACCCTGAATCTTTTGGGTCAGTTTACGCATGGGATCAACAAAGGTAAAAGCAGAACAAGTCTGTAGATGGTCATTAAAAATAGACAACGACGATCGATAGCCGGGATGCTTCGCTTCGATCTGTTGGGCTAAGGACGCTAGCACTTGATCGATCTGGTGGACCGCCTGAGACATCGCCTGAGGCTCAGCAGAGACTGGTGATGCCGAAGCGAATGGAGAAACACACCCTATGCTTCCCCCCAGTAGCAATGCAATAAGCCAAACCTTCTTCATGGCGACGATCTCCCAGGTGGTCCAATACTCATAGGATTCCCGGCTATCGCCTGTTTAGAACAATCTAAATTTAATCTCTTGATGAAGGGCTGACAGGGCACTCATGGGGTGCGATCGCAAATCTTAAACTCACTTTTGCTGAGAACTAGAGGGGCAACTGCTCAATGGCTTTATTGTCGCCAATCACCACCATCATGTCACCCTGCGTGAGACCCAGCTCAGGGTCAGGGTTGATCTCAAACATATGTTCTCTGCCCACAGCTAACACATTGAGGCCATAACGATTACGAAGCTCTAGCTCGGCAATCGTTTTGCCCTGGAACTGCTTGGGAATGAGCAGCTCTACAATGCTGTGCTCAGGGTCTAGCTCAAACTTTTCGAGAATACCGGGCTTGGTGAGCGAGCTGGCTAGCGCACAGCCTGCCTCATACTCAGGGAAGACAACCCGATCAGCCCCCACTCGCTTGAGCAGCTTGCCGTGGACCTCGGATGACGCTTTTGCCACCACATGGGGCACCCCGGCCTCTTTCATATTGAGTGTGGTAATAATGCTTTCTTGCAGGTAGTTCCCAATCGCAATAATGACCGTATCAAACTCAAAAAAACCAGCCTCTTTAAGCGCTAGAGGGTCGGTGGAATCTAGCTGCATTGCATGGGCTGCAATCTGGCTGCTGAGTGCCGCTGCCACCAATTTCTCATCAACATCAGCCCCCAGCACCTCGTACCCACCACGATGGAGAGACTCACACACCGCACGACCAAAACGACCCAAACCAATCACAGCAAACTGTTGGCTTCTAGGCTGTAGGCCTTTTAAAAAGCTAAAGGACGAAAGATTCACGGCAGATACTCAAAGATCAAAGGGACAGAATCATCACGATTCCTGCTATTCAGCCTATCAGGATGCGAATCGAAAAGACTAGCAGATGATACCCCCTAAGAGATACCGGATCCATCTAAAAACTGCTCAATGACTTTATCTTCTAAACGACATCGGTTGTGAGCGGCATGGGCGACCGGAACCGCTTCAATCTGCGGTTCTGGCGGCTGATCTGCCCCTTTAACTTGGGCAACCTCTCGCTCGAGGATCTCAATGCGATCGAGCAAATAACGAATGGCCTGAGCTTCTGAGTCAGGGAGCTGACCATGATCTAGAGGATTAACCTTAGACCCTTCTCGATACACAATCCGGCCTGGAATACCGACCACCGTGCAATCAGAGGGGACATCTCGAAGAACCACTGAACCTGCACCAATCCGAACATTGTTGCCAAGCTGCAAGTTGCCCAGTACTTTGGCCCCAGCACCCACCACCACATTTTCACCAAGCGTCGGGTGGCGCTTGCCTGTCTCTTTGCCTGTGCCACCCAGAGTGACACCCTGATAAATTAAACAGTAATCGCCTAAAATTGCGGTTTCACCAATCACAACCCCCATACCGTGATCAATCACCACACCGCGCCCTAATTGAGCACCGGGATGGATTTCAATGCCTGTCAAAAAGCGGGACAGATGCGAAATGAGTCGAGGGATAAGGGGCAATCCCATACCATAAAGCCAGTGGGCCAACCGATGTAAAAAGATAGCCTGCAGGCCAGAATAGCAGAGCAAAACCTCTAGCCAGTTACGGGCCGCAGGGTCACGCTCAAAAATACTGCGGAAGTCAGCCCTCAAAGTACTGAGCACAGGCTATCCTTATCAATGCTAGACAAACTTGTTCGATCATAGCGTTTTTTCGTCATTGTCTCGACCCACCTCAACGCTGCGGCGTGAGCGGTAATCCGCACCCGATAGTAAGAGAGTCAGATCGATACAATGGTGGCCTGAGAGGTGTTGTACATCTTTTACTTAGATCCAAGATAGGGATGCTCATGGACAGCAATAGCTTTTTAAGACAGATGCTGATGATTGGGGTCGGTACCACGTCTGTGGTGGCAGAAAAGCTTCGTGAAGTCAGTGACGAATGGGTTCAAGATGGTCGTCTTAACCCTGAACAAGCCAAGGCATTTGTCGAAGACTTGATGAAGCAGCTCCGTACAGACCCAGGGAACTGGGAAGCGCAAATGCAGCAGCAGGTTCGTAATGTGATGCAGGATTTGGGTGTCGCTCGGCAGACTGAGGTTGATGAACTTCGGGGTAGGATTGATCGGCTGGAGCGTCAGGTGAGAGACTTAGAAAATAAACAGTGGCGCTAATCTTATGAAAATGAACGGGAGGAAACCCTTGCGCAGTATTTTAATGAGTGTTGGGTTGATCTTGATCTGTGGCCTGATCTTGGCTTGCTCACAGGTTACCAACCCCTCTGCAGAGGTGAAAGCGGATCCCCTGCCGAGTAGCGAACCCCAAACGACCATTGCGGCAACCCCCGCAACAACGACACCTGAGGAGACGAAACCCGACGTGACCGATTCTGAATACACGACGACGGCTTCTGGCCTGGAATATAAAGACCTTACTGAAGGGACGGGCGAGTCGCCAAAGCGAGGCGATAACGTGACGGTCCATTATACGGGCACCCTCACTGATGGCACGAAGTTCGATAGCTCTCGCGATCGCGATCAGCCTTTTGCCTTCCCCATTGGCCTAGGCCGAGTAATCAAGGGCTGGGATGAAGGCGTCGGCACCATGAAAGTGGGCGGACGACGGGAACTCAAGATTCCACCCGATTTGGGCTATGGCGCGAGAGGTGCTGGTGGCGTGATTCCGCCAAATGCAACGCTGATCTTTGATGTGGAGTTGCTAAAAATAAACTAGCAGCCTTCGTTGTGAGATTGATAGCCCCGTGCTGCCAATACTGCCGTTCCGTAAGCAGCTTGGCGGTGGCGGGGTTCTTTTATGGTCATATTCTGAAGCAGGAGCAGGTGATCGATTTTGGCTGAACAGCTTCGAGATTGCCAACAGATATTTGAGAGAGCTGGAACAGTGGCTAAAATGACAGTCTGGCGGCTTGAGTTGATTGCGGTTTTACAGAGGTCATTCAAACTGTGTACGAAGATGAACCTGCAGAGGCAATTGCAAAGGTGAGGGGGCAATTTATAAGATCGAAGTCTAGTTGATGCCGGACCCTACTTTTTTAGGCTTCTGCTTGTTCAAGATTGGATCAGGTTGTTTGATAGCTAAGGACTCAATATTGATTAGATACATCGCCAATTCAAATCTGAAGTGCAATAGATGCTGATGATTGAGGGTGCAGTACTTTGTAAGGCGTTCAGTAGTCAAGAGATTTTCTAGGTCAGGTAATTGACGCTTTCAGGGCGATCTCATCACGATCAAGGTGGTGATCCTCGGCATACCACGCTTACGGGGTGCGATCGCAATTCTAAAAATCTAGTTCATCAAGATACGGTAGAACTCGTAAACAAGGCGACCGAGTGGTTCTCTCTAAGGATCACGCTCCAAACGTCTCGGCGTAGATTTCAGAGAGCGTATCGTGGAACCCCCAGCCCATGTGGGAGGTATCTGAAACAATTTTACGACATCGACGCTGGGCTATCCCATGTAAGCCATGCTGGGCAATGGTTTTAGTGGCTTTCTCAAACATAGTCTCCATGCTGTTGTAGAAGGGCTCATCGATATCACCGTAGGCAGTGGTAAATTGGACGCCTTGCTCAACATAGAACAACATCATATCCACCAACGCTGCCGGATCTTGACACACTTTTTTGTAATCCATGACGGCTTTGCGGGCAACGGAGAGCCTTGCATTGCCGATGCCTCGCGCAGGAAAGAATTCGTTCTCGATAGTTTTTTTGTAGCTGGCTGCGACCTGCTGCTCGGTTTCAGGGCTGAGATTGAGCTGGTAGTACTCTTTGACAGGCTGAAATTTCTTGAATAGTTCTGTTATGTCAGCGATTAGCTCCTCTTTTGGGGCTTGCTTCAGGTGCTTTTTGAGGGTGGTGAGGTTGATGTTTTGCGAAGCCATGTTCCTAGAGTTGATGAAGCAGATGGAGAGTTCGAGCTTCTGTCATTGTACTAGGATGGCTGGGGTTTGCTGGGCATTTCCATTTTGGCGAAGTGTTCTTGCAGGAGTTTGTGGATAAAGCGATAGCGACCCCCAACGCGCTGGAGTAAGCGACGTTCAACACAGTAGTCGAGGAGAAGATCGTAGCGATATGGAGCGTAACCGTGCTTTGCCATGACAATGCGGAGGGCAACATGTTGAAGTAAATCTCTACCTCCACTTTGGCTGAAACCAAGCCCAATGAAAATGATAATTGCTAGACTAACTGTGCTAGTTAAGTC
>JBAUJD010000925.1:0-10106 GCA_049683515.1 Thermosynechococcaceae cyanobacterium
GCGAAGCCTGGATTTACCGTAACCACGGGGCGCATTTCGCTAATTTCGCCCAAAGTGCTAGAAGGGGGCTATCAGCTTGGGTACACTAACTTAATTGAGAAGGGCATGAGTGGGGGACCGGTTCTCAATACTCAGGGAGAAGTGATTGCCATCAATGGAACGCATCAAGAACCGCTGTGGGGCAACCCCTATCGGTTTGCCGATGGCACCAAGCCACCGCTGCAGATGCGGCCCATCCTGCTCAAGTCTAGCTGGGCGATTCCGATGGAAACCTTTCGGCAATTTGCAGATCGCCTTTCACCGCTGTAGGGATGGCCACTTGCCTGAGAGTGCCAGAGTCAGATCAAAGTAACTAGGAATAGAGAATCATGAACAGTGCAGGAAAACTAACGACAGTTTTCTTGGGCATCGCAGCCTCCGCCGTGATGGTGCAGTCCAGGGCCGTAGCACTGACGACTCCTGAGATCCAGAAAATTGCCAAGGGCGTCACGGTACAGATTGAGAGTCAGTCCCCCGGCTCCGGCGTCATTATTAAGCAAGCGGGGCAAACCTACACGGTCCTCACCGCTTCCCATGTGGTGACCAACGCTGGTCGGGTCACCGTCAAGACCTTTAACGGCCAATCTCACGCGCCCAAGGCGGTCCTGCCCCTTCCTGGTGTTGATCTCGCCATTGTGCAATTTATCAGTCCAACCCCTTATCCTGTGGCGAAAGCCGGGAACTCCGATCAGATTGCTGGGGATGTCTATGTGTCGGGCTATTCTCTGCCGTCGGCAGCGCTCAACAGTACTGTCTATCACTTCACAGAAGGGACCGTGATGGCGAATGCGGTGCGCCCACTTCAGAACGGCTACTCTCTGATGTATTCCAATCAGACCCTGCCCGGTATGGGGGGTGGCCCCGTCCTCGATCGCAACGGTCAACTGGTGGGGATTCATGCTTTATCCAACCCGCCCATCCGGATTCAGCGCCAAGGGATTAACCCGCTCTATAGCCATGCTGGCTTGAATCTGGGACTCCCCATCAACGCGTTTTTAAAGCGAATCTCTGCGGCAGGCGTCAACTTGGGCGAGTTCCCTGTGCCGCAGTTTACGAAGCCCCCCAGTGCCGATGACTATTTTGTGCGGGCCGGGACATCTGTGCAAAATGGTAATTATCAAAAAGCGATCGCAGACTATACCGAAGCAATTCGTCTGCGGCCTGACTTTGCGGCGGCCTACGGTAACCGCCAAAAGATCCAGTTTTGGCTCGGAAATTATCAAGGGGCGATCGCCGATGGCAATCAAGCCATTAAGCTCAATCCATTTTTGGCTGAAGCCTATATCTTTCTGGGCGGTGCCAATGGCAAGCTTGACAATCTTAAGGGTCAGCTTTCTAATCTCAACCAAGCCGTATCGCTCGACCCAAACTCAGCAGATGCCTATAGCTACCGCAGCTATACCTACTATCTATTGAGCAATTATCGGCAGGCGCTAGCCGATGCCGAAAAAGCAGTGCAGCTCGACCCTCAATCGGCATGGGCCTACGCGGTGCGCGGTATTGCCAAGTCTGAGCTGGGTCAAGCAAACGGGGCTTTAGAAGATGGCAACAGCGCCATTCAGTATGACCCCAATGCCGTAGACGGCTGGTTTGCTCGATCGTTGATTCAGTTGAATTTGAAAGATTATGCCAATGCGATCGCATCGGCAGATCAGGCACTCACCATCAATCCTCGCTTTGTCGAAGCCTATATTACGAGGGCTGCAGCACGGTTTAGACAGGGCGATCGTAAGGGAGCCGTGGCCGATCTTAATCAAGCCTTTGCCCTTGACCCCAACAACGTCACCCTACGGCGGCAGCGACAGGTCTTGATGGGGGCGTCCTAAAGTCTTGATCGAGGCAACCCAG
This sequence comes from Thermosynechococcaceae cyanobacterium, assembly GCA_049683515.1. Lineage (GTDB taxonomy): Bacteria > Cyanobacteriota > Cyanobacteriia > Thermosynechococcales > Thermosynechococcaceae > RCC1774. The sequence continues at coordinate 1,888 of JBAUJD010000925.1, forward strand.
CATGACCCGTCACGCCAGAAAATAGCCATTGGTATTAATTTACGTAGGTAAATCTAGCCTTTTGCCTCCCTTATCCATGATAATGCACCCTATTACTGCAAACTTATCATTGGAGGCTCCCAATGTTCTTAACACGTGGGTTACGGCGACTTGCACCACTTCTTATAGGTCTGGTTCTTCTGGTTAGCGCCTGTAGCTCTGCTCCCGATAAGTATGAACAGGTTCAAAAAGACACCACGGGCTTTGGTAAACCGGCTGCCGTCGCCAAGCAATCCGAAAAAGGGGGCACCTTTAATCAGTTTTTCCCGAAAAACGAAGGCGGCTATAGTGTCGTACCGGCCCAAGAGAAAAAAGGCTTTGCTCAGTACAAGCTCAATCAAGACGGCAAAACCCTAGCAATGCTGACCATTAATGATACGGTCGGTCTACCCGCCGCTGCCGACAAATATAGCGACGCCACAGACAAAATTGCCGGATACCCCTCCGTAAAGCAAGGCACCACTGCCACAGGGTTGCTGGTAAGCGATCGCTACCAAGTTAAGGTGCTGTCGCGGGATCCATCATTTACCGAAGCAGATCGAGCGACTTGGCTACAGAAATTTGATCTCGCCGGATTAGCCCAGCTCAAATCAGTCCTCAGCCCCCAGGCCCAGAAAAAACTGAAGGCAGCGGTCAAAACGGCTCCTAAATTACCCCAAACGGCTCCCAGACCGAACCTAGTTCCCCAACCTGCGGTTTAAGACTCAGCCTCATAACGTAACAACTCTGGCCGATCATCGGCCTTTCATCATTGACGGCAAATATTCAGGAGCCAATCATGAGCAAAAAGATTTATGAGTTAGTGGATAAGTTGCCCAAAGGCGGTCTTACCGTAATGGCCCTCAAGTCCTTAGACAAATTTGTTCCGGGCCAGTGGGACAACCTGGTGGGCTTTGACAACACCATCAAAACCGTAACGGGTGAAACCGACCCCGCCATGGTGCAGGCCATTGGTGAGCGAGCCATTACACTGTTCAACGATAAGCGAGAGGGCTATCAGACCGCTTTGTGGCTCTATCAAACTGTTGACTCTGCTTCGGGAATGCTGGGCACCGCGGCCCTTGCCAACCGGATTGGACAAGACACCTTTTTAGGCTTTTTGAAGAATGTTTCACCCAAACCAGAAAAAGCACAGACCATTGATCTGAGCATTAAGCTCGTCACCGAAGTGGTGGCCTTTTGTAAGATTAACGGCATCCCCGGTGATAGTTTGGGGGATTTTCTCAACGCGTTAAGAGACTATGGCGGTGAATCCCTTATCCGAATGGCGGCCCTCGTTACCTTTGACGGGGTGATTCCGCTGGGTGCTGATTTTTCATCGAAGGCTTTAGCGGCAATTAAAGGAATGGGGCCATCGGATTTAGACAGCAATCCCACCTTCAAAGGAGTCAAAAACGAAATCCCCGGCGATAACTCCGCTGGAAAGCTAGCGTTTATCACCGAAAGTTTTGAGTCAACGAAGGGATGGATGGATCAGTTTGTCGCGGATAAAGGCATTACCCAAAGCGGGGCCATTGATGGTCTATCCGGCTTTATTGAAGGCTCGAAGAGCAAACTCGATTATCTGGGCGCGTTCCTTGATATTTCGGTCAAGTACTACGAACATACCGGCATTCAAACCCTCTCTCGTCGCCTGATTGAGCGGGCGGTCGCTGAGCTGTAAACGGTCAGAATGGTTGGTGCAATAGTCGCACCCCTGATGGGCTGACACAAGCTGATGGCCCTCCCCCCCCGGCCCCCCTCTCCCAAGACTGGGCGAGGGGGGAGAACGGCAGATGGCAGAAGGATCTTGCTCCCCTCTCCTCATCTTGGGAGAGGGGCTGGGGGTGAGGGTCATCAGCACAGATTGCTTTCCTCCGAAGGCGCTACGCCTCATTCCCTTGGGTATCCTAAGCAAGAGTTCAAGGACACCCGATGACTGCGCTGCCCCTTCAGACGAACAACCTATCTGGACAGGAGATGTACGGTCGTCTCTCTAACAACATTCAGACGGTTGTTAGAGGCCAATCTGACGCCATTCGCAAATTACTCGCCGCTTTCGTGAGCGGTGGGCATGTCCTCCTTGAAGACGCTCCCGGCACTGGCAAGACAACCCTAGCGAAAGCGCTGGCCCGTTCTGTTGATATTTCTTTTAAGCGCATTCAGTTTACCCCTGACCTGCTGCCCTCTGATATTCTGGGCGTTTCGGTGCTTGACCCCACCGTTCAAACCTTTCATTTTCACGAAGGGCCAATCTTTGCCCATCTTGTTTTAGCCGACGAAATTAATCGAGCCTCCCCACGAACTCAGTCGGCGCTGCTAGAGGCGATGGCCGAGGCTCAAGTCAGTATTGATGGCGCGGTGAGGTCGCTGCGTGCCCCTTTCTTTGTGATGGCGACGCAGAACCCCTCCGATTCCCACGGCACCTATCCGCTACCGGAAGCGCAGATGGATCGCTTTGCTTTGCAGTTCAGCTTGGGCTATCTCACGGCAGAGGCTGAAATTGAGATTCTAGAGCAGCAGCTAGAACCGCCGCCGATGGAGCAACTGCAGCCCTGCCTCTCACTCCAGGATATTTTTTTGCTACAGCAGCAGGCCAGAGAGGTGCGCGTTAGCCCTGAGCTGAAACGCTATGTCGTTGACATTGTCAACGCGACTCGCCATGCCGAGGGCGTCCAGTTGGGAGCCAGCCCCAGAGGCTCCATTGCGCTGATCAAAATTGCCCAAGCCTTAGCGCTCTTCGATGGCTATGAATTTGTGATGCCAGAGCAAATTCAAGAGGTGGTGGTGCCGGTACTAGCCCACCGCTTAGTGATGGACCCCCAGGCTACTTTTATGGGTCGCACTGCCCAGAGCGTGATTACAGAGATTATCCAAACGCTGTCGGTGCCAGCTTGATGGATCGCACCTTCTATCGTCTATTGCGGTTTAACTTCGGGTTACGCCAGTGGCTCCTGAGACGATTTACCCCAACGGGTCGCGGAGTGTTGGTGTGTCTCGTAATCTCAGCCGTGGTGGGCATGGATACTAATCAGAGCTTGGCCTATCAGGTGTTTGCCTTTTTGGTGGCTTTGGTTGCGATCGCAACCCTAACCCGTCAATTCTCGCGCTTTCGCTGCAGCGCCACCCGCATCTTGCCCCGCTTTGGCACGGTGGGCACGCCCCTCCAATATCGAGTCATCCTTCACAATCAAGGGACTCAACCGAAGCTAGGCTTGAAGTTATGCGAAACCTTTGCCGATAGTTTCCCAAGCTTTCGAGACTACCAACGCATTGCCCACCGCAAGAAAAGTGGATTCGCACGGCGGCGGATGTGGCTGCAGCTTTTGGCCCACAAACAACGAGCCATTGCCCCCGCCGTTGAGATTCCGGCCCTCGCACTTGAGGGTGAGACTGAAGTGACTGCAGAACTTCTGCCGCTGCGGCGAGGGCGACTGTCGTTTAAAGCGCTCACCGTCACCTGTCCCGATCCCTTGGGCCTCGTTAATGCCTGCGTGATGCGATCCGTGCCCCAGTCCGTCTTAATTTTGCCCCAGCGCTATCGCTTGCCTCCCCTGCAGCTCCCGGGTGGACGGCGGTATCAGTCTGGGGGCGTAGCCCTGGCGTCGTCTGTGGGTGATTCTGAAGAGTTCCGGGCCTTACGTGACTATCGACCCGGTGACCCCCAGCGTCAGATCCATTGGAAAAGCTGGGCCAAGGTGGGCAGGCCCATTGTCAAAGAAACGCAAGAAGAATACTTTGTCCGTCACGCTTTGATTCTAGATACCTTTCAGGCTGAACCCCATAGCGAGAGATTGGAGGAAGCCGTTGCGATCGCATCTTCTCTAGCCTGCGAAGTCCAAACCCAGGATTCCCTGCTCGACCTGATGTTTGTGGGGTTAGAGGCTCATCACTTCACCGTCGGACGTGGCCTGGACCAAACAGAGCACATGCTAGAGCTGCTGGCTGCTGTGACGCCCTGCCCCGATCAGCCCTTTGCCTCCTTATTGCCAGCGGTGCAGAGCCGCTTTGCCCTGCTCAGCGGCTGTATCTGCATTCTATTGGCCTGGGACGAACACCGAAAAGCGTTGGTGGAACTGCTTCAGCAAGCAGGTATCCCCACCCTGGTATTGGTGATTACAGAGCAGGGGCTGCCCTCCGATATAGACTGCCCTGCGATGTCTAGCAGTCATTTCCATGTCCTTCGATTGGGCGAGATTCAGCAGGGGTTGATGCAGCTATGAAGATTCCAGTGGCTAGCCTCTGCAGCTTGGCGTTGGCGCTCTGGGGCTTCCAGACCGGGTTTCTGCTCTGCGCCCTGCCCATGATGGTGATGCTAGAAAGTCGTCATTTGATCAAACGGCGCTGGGAGCTGAAACCATCCGATCTCAAAAGCCTCCTCAACGTCTGCGGGATCACCTTAGGACTGCTGTTCTTGGTGTGTCTGGTGACACAAGGGTCATTTTCCATGGGTCACCGCTTGATTCAATGGCTCCCGATTTGTGCCTTTGCCCCAGTCGCGGCCCAAACCTACACCACAAACTTTGCAGAGGTGGTGCGATCGTACTTCTCGAAGCCCCATCGACAGCGGACGGGTTACCAAAAGCCCCTCAATCTCTACACGCCTTATTTTGCCCTTTGCCTGCTGTCGGCCAGTGCCACCAACTGGAATGGGTTGGTCTTTTATAGCGTCTTCGCTCTCTTGGCCGCGATCTTGCTGTGGACCGTTCGGCCACAGCAATCCCAGCCGCTGCTGTGGATCACATTGATTCTACTGACCAGCGGCCTTGGCTTCATCGGCCACCTCCAGCTCCATCAACTCCAGGCGACGGTGGAAGCGCAAACTGCTCCCTGGCTCAATGGCCTCACGGGAGATACCGTTGATCCCTATCGGGCCATGACTCAAATGGGCAGTATTGGCTCTTTAAAGCAGTCCAATCGCATTGTGTTTCGAGTGGCAGGAGATCGCGCTAACTTCCCGATTCTGCTCCGGGAAGCCACCTATAACAAGTATGGTGCGTCGTCTTGGGTCGCCACCCAATCTAAGTTCACGCCGATCCCCTCCTCCGGCCAAGATTGGGCGTTGATGCCCTCTAGCCCTCTTGCCAGCGCTGAGATTGAGATTTCTAGCGCTCTCAACGGCGGCAAAGGCATCCTTAACCTTCCGGCTGGGACCACTACCATTCGTCAGCTCCCGATGCAGCGGATGACAAAGAATCAGTACGGCACCGTCAAAGTAGAAGGCCCGTCTGGATCTATCACCTATGGGGTTGATTTTGATCAGACGAGATCATCTGATAGCCCCCCCACTGCGAATGATCTGCAAATTCCAGAGGATGAGCAGCCTGCCATTGAGCAACTGTTAGCAACCTTAGATCTCAAAGGCCAGTCTGATACCGAAGCGGTAGCCGTTTTGTCGGATCTATTCCAGCACAAGTTTCGCTACTCTCTCAAATTTGCCAGCGCTCAGCAGCAGGCCACGCCATTGTCTGCTTTTCTTTTAGAAACCCGATCCGGGCACTGCGAGTATTTCGCCTCGGCGACGACGCTCTTGCTGCGAGGGTTAGGCATCCCTGCCCGCTATGCGGTGGGCTATTCAGTCCATGACTATAGCCCCTTAGAGCAGCAATACGTGGTGCGTAGCCGTAATGCCCATGCCTGGGTGATGGCCTATATCAACGGCACTTGGCAAACCGTTGATACCACACCACCCGACTGGACGGCTCAAGAAGATGCCACGGCCTCACCGCTGCAGAATCTGTCCGATCTGTGGTCCTTTGCGTTCTTTCAGCTTTCGATGGGCGTCTCAACACTGTTGAGGGGCGATATTAGGCTTTGGGCTGGGGTTGCGATCGCACCTATCCTATTCTTTTACGTCTACAAATGGGGGCGTAAACTCCGGCTTCGACGGCCCCCAGCGGCGAAGGATATCTCTGTTCGAGTCATGTCTCTAACAATGGGCACCGATTCTGCGTTCTATCAGATTGAGGAGCGGTTGAATGTGCGATCGCAACGCCACAAATCTGAATCACTCCAGCGCTGGATAGAACGACTGCAGCTCACCCCCTCTCAATTGAAAGCCTTGCAACGCATTCTTCAATTGCACTACCGCTATCGATTTGACCCCCAAGGAATTGACGCTGCCGAACGAGCGAACCTTGAGCGGCTCAGTCAAACTTGGCTAAAGGACTTTCAGGCTGATCTTTAAACACGCCAGTCAATACGTTTTTTGAGACATCCAGACGGTTGTTAACCAGAACCCAAGTTAATGAGACGGCATCTAACTCTGCAGCTCTAGAGCAATCCTTCCAGGACCGCCTTCATAACCTGAGCATCCTGATCCTGCCTCAGTTGATCGAGAGCCGTTTCTGCTTGGGGACCACCCATATATCTCAGCAGTCTCGCGGCCTGTGCCCGCATTGAGGCATTACTGTCTTTGGCAAGTTGGCAGGCGAGTTCCACGGCCTCTGCCATTTGGGGTGTCTCTTTGAGGCGAGCTAGATTTGCGATCGCAGCTTCTTTAACCGTCGAATTGTCGCCGCTCAGACCTAAACGACACAGATGCAAAAGGGTTTCAGGGCTATCAATATCTTCCATACCCGCAAGAATGCTGATGCGCACCAGCCAATGGGCCTGATTTTCAAAGATTTTGACTAAATGGGGAATCGCCTGCGACCCAAATTTAGACAAAGAACTGGCGGCTTCAGCAATCACGTTGTAATCGGTCTCTCGACCAAGGAGGGTGAGCAGCACCTCAAACCCCTCACTGTTGCGCTTATGGCCTAACCCCGCCGCAACCAAAGCGCGAATCATAAATCGATCATCATAGATTCGGCGCTTGAGCAGGGGCACAACCTGATCCGGCTCGTAGGCACGCAGCTCCACGAGAGCCTTCATACGACATTGGGGATCAGGACTATCAAGATAGGTTTCCAGTTCTGGTAACTCCATACTGTTGCCCCCACACATTCAGATCGATAACTATTGTACGCTGCATCAATTGAGGTTGAGGGCGGGGATTAATGCACAGCATGAATGAGCAAGGTAGAAACCTATCATAGACTGGCCTCGACCCTCCCATCAGAAAATGCAAACAATCGTGTCTATATCCCTGATGCCACCCCGGAAAGAGTCTCCGTGAGCAACCGATTGAGCGTGACACTGGGACGCATCGCCTTGCGGGTTTTCTCTGCATCAGGATGGTAATACCCGCCAATATCAACCGGATGGCCCTGGGCTGCGCTCAGTTCAGCCACAATGGCCTCTTCATGCTCGCTGAGATGCTGTGCCAGCTTTACAAATTGAGTCTGTAGTGCTGCATCCTGGTCTTGCTGAGCAAGCGCCTGTGCCCAATACAGCGCTAAATAGAAATGACTGCCACGATTGTCTAGTTCGTTGACCTTACGAGACGGAGATTTGCCCTGCTCTAAATATTGGCTGTTGGCTTGATTGAGAGCCTCCGCTAACACCAGAGCGCTTTGATTATGGGTCTTGCGTCCCACCTCTTCGAGGGTGACCGCCAACGCCAAAAACTCCCCTAAAGAATCCCAGCGTAGATGCCCCTCTTTTAGAAATTGCTGCACATGCTTGGGCGCAGACCCCCCTGCACCGGTTTCAAATAAGCCGCCGCCCGCCAATAACGGCACAATCGACAGCATTTTGGCGCTGGTTCCCAATTCTAAAATCGGGAATAGGTCCGTCAGGTAGTCTCGTAAAACATTGCCCGTTACCGAGATCACGTCTTTACCAGCTTTAATCTGCTCACAGGTAAAGCGCATTGCATCCACAGGGGAAAGAATTTTGAGGTCCAGCTCCGTGGTGTCGTAATCAGACAGATAGTGAGTCACCTTCTCGATCAAATTTGCATCGTGGGCGCGATGTTCATCTAACCAAAACACCGTCGGGCAACCTGTGGCACGGGCACGGTTGACGGCCAGCTTCACCCAATCTTGAATCGGTAAATCCTTCGTTTGGCACATCCGCCAAATATCGCCCTGCTCAACGGAATGCTCTAGCAGAGCTTGCCCTGCCCCATCAACGACCCGAACCGTCCCATTAACAGAGATTTCAAAGGTTTTATCATGGGAGCCGTATTCTTCAGCTTTTTGGGCCATTAAGCCCACGTTGGCAACATTTCCCATCGTCGTTACATCAAATGCACCCTGCGCTTGGCAGAATGTGATGCATTCTTGGTACATCGTGGCATAGCAGCGATCTGGAAT
>JBAUJD010000926.1:0-3508 GCA_049683515.1 Thermosynechococcaceae cyanobacterium
TTCAATGGCTTGGTTGTAGATAGATGCAATAGCAACATAGTCTGACTCAATGGCCTCTCTAACTGTCACAGAAACCGGCTTGACCATTACGCCGCCACTAGCTGCCTCAAGACATGGTGCAGAATCCCACCGTTGTTGTAGTACTCCACCTCATCAAGGGTATCAATGCGGCACAGGAGTTCGGCCTCTGCGGTAGAGCCATCGGCACGATGAATCACGAGGGTAACCGTCATCCCCGGCCCAATGCCGTTGCCCAGACCATTAAGGTCAAAGGTTTCAGTACCGTCTAGCTTCAGAGTCTTGCGGTTAACGCCATCGGGGAACTGCAGCGGGAGAACGCCCATGCCGACTAAATTAGAACGGTGAATGCGCTCGTAGCTCTCAGCCACCACGGCCTTTACTCCCAGCAACCGAACACCCTTGGCAGCCCAGTCTCGAGAAGAACCCGTACCGTATTCTTTACCGGCAATCACAATTAGCGGCGTGCCTTCTGCCTGATATTTCATGGCCGCGTCATAGATCGACATTTGCTCACCGGTAGGCATGAATCTAGTAATACCCCCCGAGGTACCCGGTGCCATCTCATTCTTAAGTCGAATATTGGCAAAGGTGCCCCGCATCATCACTTCATGGTTACCCCGCCGTGAACCAAAGGAGTTGAAGTCGGCAGCGCTCACCTGATGATCGACCAAATAACTACCGGCAGGACTATCTTGCTTAATGGCTCCGGCAGGGGAAATATGGTCTGTGGTGATGCTGTCTCCAAGCAGTGCTAGTAGCCTCGCCTCCTCAATATTGGCAGAACTGCCGTTACTTTTTGCTCCCATCCCCTCAAAGAAAGGCGGATTTTGAACATAGGTGCTAGCGGTGTTCCAGCTATAGGTTTGGCTATCTTCTGCCTTGATCTTCTGCCATTCTGCATCACCCGTAAACACGTTGCTGTAGCGACTGCGGAACATTTCGGGCGTCAGCGCCACCTTCAGCGTATCTCGGATCTCTTGGCTCGTCGGCCAGATATCTTTGAGGTAAACCGGATTGCCTTCGGGGTCGTGGCCCAGTGGCTCGGTACGCAGATCAATCGAGAAATTACCCGCCAAGGCATAGGCCACCACTAGCGGCGGCGAAGCCAAGTAGTTGCCTCGTGTGTGGGGACTGACTCGCCCTTCAAAATTGCGGTTTCCAGACAGGACCGCGCAGGTGACCAGTTCATTGTCTTCAATGGCCTTCACAATCGGGGCCGGTAAAGGGCCAGAGTTACCGATACAGGTGGTGCAGCCATAGCCGACAAGGTTGAAGCCAAGGGCATCAAGTTCTGCCTGAAGTCCAGCTTTCACTAGATAGTCAGTTACAACTTGACTACCAGGGGCCAGCGACGTTTTTACCCAAGGCTGAACGGTCAATCCTTTTTCACGGGCTTTGCGAGCCACCAGTCCAGCGCCCAGCATCACGGAAGGGTTAGAGGTATTGGTACAGCTTGTGATCGCGGCAATGACCACCGCACCATCCTTGAGTTCGTAGTCGGTTCCCTCCACGGGGACGGAGCGACTTTGCGAAAATTCCAGATTGCTAAAGCCAGGAAAGTCTTCTGTTTTAAACTGCTCCGCTGCCTTAGAGAGCAACACTCGATCTTGGGGACGTTTTGGACCCGCCATCGATGGTTCTACAGTCGTTAAGTCAAGCTGTAGGTTCGTTGTAAAGATGGGATCAGGACTGTCCGTGTCACGCCACAGACCTTGGGCTTTGGCATAGGCTTCGACTAGAGCGATGCGATCGCCCTCTCGCCCCGTAAATTTCAAATAATTGATCGTTTCAGCATCAATGGGGAAAAACCCACAGGTGGCACCGTACTCAGGGGCCATGTTGCTAATGGTGGCACGGTCAGCCAAGGTGAGGTGATCGAGACCTGCGCCGTAGAACTCGACGAACTTGCCAACGACACCTTGCGATCGCAACATTTCAGTCACGGTCAATACAAGGTCTGTCGCCGTAGCTCCTTCGGGGAGCTGTCCCGTCAGCTTGACGCCCACCACTTCAGGGATCAGCATAGAGATGGGCTGCCCTAACATGGCGGCTTCGGCTTCGATACCGCCGACACCCCAACCGAGAACAGAAAGACCATTGACCATTGTGGTGTGGCTATCGGTGCCCACTAACGTATCTGGATAGGCCACGGTTTCGCCGTCAATGTCTTTAGTCCAGACGACTTGAGAGAGATTCTCTAGGTTGACCTGGTGACAAATGCCGGTCCCTGGCGGCACCACTCTAAAGTTATCAAAGGCTTGCTGGCCCCAGCGCAAGAAAGCGTAGCGCTCATAGTTGCGCTCAAATTCTCGCTCCACGTTTTGGGCAAAGGCTTCGGCACTGCCAGAGGCATCCACCATCACGGAGTGGTCAATCACAAGATCAACGGCGGAGAGGGGATTGATGGCTTCGGGGTTGCCGCCGAGGGAAACCATTGCATCGCGCATCGCCGCCAGATCGACCACAGCGGGGACTCCGGTAAAATCCTGCATCAAGACACGGGCAGGGCGATAGGCGATTTCGCGCTTAGAGGTTTGAGTTTTTAGCCAGTCAGCAATAGATCGCACGTCGTCTGCGGTGACAGTGCGATCGTCTTCGTAGCGCAGCAGATTTTCGAGCAGTACCTTAAGGCTATAGGGAAGGCGGTCTACATTCCCTAGGGTTTGGGCGGCTACCGGTAGGCTGTAGATTTGGTAAGTCTTGTCGGCAACGGTGAGGGTTTGTTTGGCGTTGAAGCTACTCAAGAACGGTTCTCCAATTGAGGTATGTACAGCCTAGCGTGTGCGCTGAAGTCTAGTCCAGCATTAAAGAACGAGTATTTTGTATTATGACTCTAGCCCCGATCCAGAAACAGAACAAAGCGATAGAATCTCAGTGGATGATTATCGACTTCCTAGTGTTTGGCTGAGGTATACGTTGAGACAATTATGAAAAATCGAATTGACCGTCTCCTTAAAAATGCCAAACTCACACCGCTTCCTTTTCAGCCTCTGGCTGGCAATATCACTTTGCTGTCAAAGACTTTTGATTTCTGGCCACTACTGGCCTTAAGCCTACTGATAGGTGTCTTTGTAAACCAGAGAATATACTTTCTTGCGATTCTATCTCTTCTTCTTACATTAGGAATAAATGTTTTCTTGTATTTCTCTGGGCAGAAAAGAAAAATGGAGTCACTTGGATTCCTTACATATTTTCTTGTGACAAGTATTATTGTCTTTACCAAAATTTACTCTAACCTCGGTATCATTAGTCCAGATGGAGCTTTATTATCCTTTGGCGACTATCTATATTTCTCCATTGTGACATGGACAACGTTAGGTTACGGAGATCTCTTGCCATCAGGGACTACTAGACTTTACGCCAGGGCTATTTCATTCAAAACGTGTACCTGATATGGTACTACAGCCTCAGCCCTATACCTTTAACGCCCTATGTCCGAGCTTGCTATTGTCGAAATATTTTCAGACTTACCAGACCCCCGGCGCAA
>JBAUJD010000927.1:0-4825 GCA_049683515.1 Thermosynechococcaceae cyanobacterium
GTCCAGGCTCCCTTGGTGCGCCAGTGGCCTATCTTTAGCTTGTGGGCATCGCTGGGGTGGATTGGGCTGGGTTTTTATCTGCGGACCCAATCTCGCCTCCAGCTCTGGGGCGATCTGCTGATCGGATTCACCTTGTCTTGGTTTGCAGGGTCTATTTATTGGGGATGGTTTCGGTGGGAGCCAATGCTGCACCTGCCGTTAGAGGCAATCGCACTCCCCTTTGCAATTTGGGCATGGAGAGCGTCGTGGTGCCGCACCGGGATGGCGTTCTACATCGGTTCACTACTGGGCACCGTCATTACTGACGTCTACTTTTATATTGTCGATTTAATTCCCTTTTGGCGCAGTTTGCTCAAGATCGATCAGACCCAAGCCGTTTCAGTTCTCCAAGAAGCGCTAGTGAGGGTACAAACCCCTTGGGGGTCGGGTTGGGCAATGGTTCTCATTGCGGTACTGTGCATCATCGGTATTGCGCCCCTGCGCCCTACTCAACGAGAAGACGATATCCAACCGCGCTGGGTCTTCTCTGGGGCGGTACTCGGCACGCTGATGGTGGATAGCCTCTTCCTTCTGGTCGCGACCCGTTTTTAGCGGTGCTCTCTAAACAGCAGCTCCGTCGTCAACTTCTGCAGCAGCGTCAGGGAATGTCTTTAACGGATTGGCAGCAGAAAAGCGATCGCATCTGTCATCATCTCCGCAACAGCGACACCTTTGAGCAGGCCCACACCATTTTTGCCTACCTTAGCTTTCGCCAAGAACCAACCCTCCAGTCGCTTTTTGATGACCATCATCAATGGGGATTGCCCCGCTGTTCAGGGTCAGAACTGGTCTGGCATCACTGGCACCCTACAGACCTGCAGCATCTCGAACGGGGGCAGTATGGCATTACTGAGCCGAGGGCGGCCCTGCCGACCCTTTCGCCAGCACAGGCAGATTTAGTCTTGGTGCCCGCCATTGCCTGTGACGCGCAGGGGTATCGATTGGGATATGGCGGTGGCTACTATGATCGCCTCTTGAGTCGGTGGCGATCGCTGCAGACCATTGGCATTATTTTTAGCGACGCCGATCTTATTGAGTTGCCCACTGACCCTTGGGACCAGTCCCTAACGGCTGTTTGCACAGATCTGGGGTTCAGACCACTTGATGGAAAAACCTGAAGGTCGCAAACTGATCCATATCTAAGGCCCAGCCCGCATCATCTTCAATTTCTGCAATCTGCCTTGCCTCAGTGCCCATGCCATTGAGTTCTTCGAGCAGCAGGTGGGTGATCTCTAGTAACTCAGAGAGGGTCTTCACCTCACCAGGAGACGACTGACCCACCTGATCTTGCAGCTTCGCAATGGTTTGGGTAAGCGGCTGACGAGAGAGAATCACGTAGGTGCTACAGAATCCCTTAGGGCCGTGGAGCTTCCATTTATTATCCATCGGCGGCACCGTGAGCGTTGTGCCTGGGGTAATCCGATCTGCAATGATCTTGGGCCGAGCCGCCTCTGGGTAGCAGGCAACAGCCTGGGTGCCGTTGACCCCCAATAATAGCCAGTAGAGGTCAGCATCGCTATAGTTGCCGATTTGATACTGGATATGAGTGCCTTCAGCGAGGGACACGACCGGCTGATCGGGGGCTGAATTGACGAGTCCCGGCTTGCTCCAGGGGGCGCGACAGGTATATTGAGAAACCAGGCTTTCCGGTCGTTCAGGATCAGTGACAGTGGCTAAGGTTGCGATCGCACCGACTCGCGACGCCGCCGCATTCACCGTCAGTTCCAACAACTTGACGGCCAGCATGGTTTTGAGCAGCGGGTGCAAACGCCGGACGGCTGTTTTAATCGCCTCACCTGGAATTCCAGAACTACCCGATAAAATTGCACCGCCCAAAAGACATAGCCCGTAGGAAGACACTATTTTTTCGGTTCTCTCTGGTTCGCCTTCAACGGGAGTAGACAGCGTTGCCGTTTTGGTAAACAAGTAGTCAGCAGGCTGATCGCTCGTGGTGACTGGCTCCATGTGCTCTAGGTCTGAGAAAGCACTGGTGGCATCGACCCGCTCCACTCGATCTAACGCTTTGCCCAACGCGATATTAAAGTCAATGCTAGTAGGAATCACGCGCACCGCCTCCTGCAGAATTTGGCCGTTGAGCAACGGGCCTTTTTCCTTTTCGGCCTCAACGGTCGCTGTAAAGCCTGATTTAGCGGTGAGAGCCAGAAATTGGGGGCCAATCGCGTCAGAACCAGGGGACGGTAACACTCGAAAATAGGTTTGGGGCTGATATTGCTCAAGGAGATGAGGGCTGACCCCCCCTAACCATGCAGTATTCCCAGCAATCACAACGCCATCGGCGGTGGGGCCTTCAGGGGATGCATACAGTGGGGACACCTTGCCACGGGGTGTTTTAATCTGTGGCACTTGAGTATCGCCCATGGGCTGAGCCACATCTGTCACCGTGCTATGCATGGTAAAGGTCAACGTTTTAGCTGGCATCGTCTGCCATAGTTCATGGGTCAATGCGGCGGTAAATAAGCCCGCTGCATAATTGTGCCACTGCACTTCTACGGCAGTTTGCGGGTTGCTACCGGCGGCTAGGGTGATGCCTGGGAGCTGTTGCGATCGCTGGACCCGCTGCTTGAGCTGCTCTCCTGGTGAAAGTTGTGCCATCAAATCCTCTTGCAGTGAGAGATCGCGAAGCGCACTGGTCGTCAGTTCGACAGCAGGCAAAGACCGAACTCTGAGATGTCCCAACTCATCAGTATTTGGGTGGGTGAGACCGGCATCAAGAACGCTGACAATTTGATCGGTGGGCAGCGATTTGAGCAACAAACTCAAATCACGGAATAGCAGCACGTTGGCTTGCTCGTCAGCGTTGATCGCATCAAAGGCAACCAGGGCATTGAGAGGGGCATCGGGCAGTACATCAACCCGATCCATGAGCGAGGGATTCACCTGCACCTGACGACCATAGCCGCTGAAGTGAAAGACCACTACGTCAGAGGGACGAGCCTGCTGAACCAGATGCTCACGGAATGCTGTTTCTATATTGGCAACGGTGGCATCTTTATTTCTGAGTTCAACAATATCAGTCGCTTTAAAGCCAAACCGATGCACTAGCAGCTCTCGATGCAGATCTAAATCCGTGAGGCATCCCTTCAGATTTTGTAATTTAGCGTTAGAAGTGTACTGATTAATGCCCACCAATAGCGCCAGTTTGCGAGAAGTTGGGTCGGCTAATGCCTGCTGATATTGACAGGTCCATCCCACCTCAGTCAGGCCCAGTCCAGCAAGAATAAGACTAGTTTGTTGCAGGAAGGCGCGGCGAGTCAGGGACATGGTGAAGCGTTGTACAGCACGAATAAGTGAAGCCGCCGACAAGAGACCAACAGCCAACTCCTACACTATATCGCCGTTTCTAAGCAAAACCGGGATGAACGTTAATCCGTCTCATCCCGGTCTCATTTATTTAATGATAATCCAACTTAACTGGCGGCAGACGCCTGCATGGCCTCTGCCAATGCAGCCGCAACTTCAGGACGAGAAAACTGAGGGGGTGGCAGCTCACCGCGACGCAGCATTTCACGAACTTTTGTCCCCGATAAATGAACCCGTTCTTCGGGAGTGCTAGGGCTGGTTTTGGTGGTCGCCATGGACTCCGTGCGCTTGCAGTAGAAGGCGTGCTCAAACTTCATGGGCGTAATGCCCAAGGCCGCAGCATCAAATTCATCAAAAATATATTGAGCATCGTAGGTGCCGTAGTAGTCACCCACGCCAGCATGATCTCGACCCACAATGAAGTGGGTGCAGCCGTAGTTCTTCCGCACCAGGGCATGGAAAATGGCCTCACGGGGACCGGCATAGCGCATCGCCGCCGGATTAATGGCGAGGGTGACGCGATCCTGTGGAAAATAGCGCTCCATCATGATTTCATAGCAGCGCATCCGCACATGGGCGGGGATATCGTCACTTTTGGTTGCCCCCACCAGAGGATGCAAGAAGAGGCCATCGACGGTTTCGAGGGCGCACTTTTGAATATATTCGTGGGCGCGGTGAATCGGGTTGCGGGTTTGGAATCCCACAATGGTTCGCCATCCCTTTTCTCGAAAGAGTGCCCGAGACTGCGCTGGATCAATTTGATAGCTGGGGAACAGAGGATGGGGCTGACGTTCGAGCAGCCAAATTGGACCCGCTAGATTGACGGCCCCTTGGTCATAGACCACCTTGACACCGGGATGCTTCTCTTCATCGGTTCGATAAACCTGGATGGCTTCTTGTTGTTTGTCATAGGTGTATTTTTCGCTGAGCTCTAAAACGCCAACAAACTGTCCCTCTGGATCGTTGAGTCTAACCAAGCTTCCAACGTCAAGAGGAGCGGCGACCGCTTCACTCACGGACAACGTGACTGGAATCGACCAGGGCAAGCCATTGGCTAAGTGCATTTTATGCACGACTTGTTCATAGTCTGTTTGCCCCATGAACCCAATCAGAGGGCTAAAACCACCAATGGCAATCATCTCTAAATCAGAGGTGGCTCTGGCGTCTAACTGAACACTGGGAAGGTGATTTGATTGCTCTAAAAACGACTGCCGCTGAGTTTCAGAGGCAAGGCGATTAATCAGGATGCCGCCATGGGCTTCCATTGCGTCTTGATGTTGCAAAATACTGTTCTCCAACTGCGTTGTGCCCACGTCTCGGTGGGTCATCATTTTTAAAACTGCATCTATTACCCAGAATCAGGAAGGTGATAGACCTTAGCCCAATCCGTAACGGCAATATTAAGCGTTTTTATCATAGACCAATTCCTTAGCAGGACAGAAGACACCCTGTACGATATAAACGT
>JBAUJD010000928.1:0-3251 GCA_049683515.1 Thermosynechococcaceae cyanobacterium
CTTCTACCATTGTGGCAACGGTGCTGAAAGAGATTGGCGAAATGACTCAGCCCGGAATGACAACGGCAGATCTAGATGCCCATGCCGAAAAACGAATCCGCGAGATGGATGCGTCACCCAGCTTTAAAGGTTATCAAGGCTTCCCGGCATCGATTTGTGCCAGCATCAATAATGAAGTGGTTCACGGCATTCCTAACAAAAAGAAGGTTATTTGTGAAGGGGATGTCCTCAAGGTTGATACAGGAGCCTATTTTCAGGGCTTCCACGGTGATTCGTGCATTACGATTGCGGTCGGTGAGGTGACCCCTGATGCCGCTAAGCTCATCAAGGTGGCAGAAGAAGCACTCTACAAAGGGATTGAGCAGGTTAAAGAAGGCAATTACCTGATGGATCTTGCGGGGGCGATTCAAGATCACGTCGAAGCTAACGGCTTCTCGATTGTGGAGGAGTTCACCGGACACGGGGTCGGTCGAAATCTCCATGAAGAACCTTCCGTGTTTAACTTCCGTACCCGTGAAATGCGCAATGTAAAGCTGAGGGCTGGGATGACCATTGCCATTGAACCGATTGTGAACCAAGGCTCGAAGCGGACTCGGATTCTGCGCGATCGCTGGACTGCGGTGACGGTGGATAATGCTCTATCGGCCCAGTTTGAGCATACGGTTCTGGTCACTAAAACCGGCCATGAAATTTTGACGGATCGCAGTAAGGTTTAGCGGACGACTGCCCGATGACATAGGATCATCTATCTGGATATCGGCGAGTGACTCAGCCAACTGATACCCGTGAAGGGCTGTATTCTTTATACCGACTGGGACAAGATGCAGTGCCATCTAAGATTGGGATGCAGGCGGCGCAGCTTAGCCGATTTAGTACGGCGATCTCAACGGCAATTCTACCGGTCGATGCGCTACAGCTTTTCCTAGAGCGTGTCGAATGGTCACTGCCGCTATTACGAGATTTTCCCCATCTCAAGCTGCACCTCAATTTAGAGCAGCCCGATCAGCTTCAGGCCATTGCCCAAGCGATTCAGACCAGTATTGCAGAGACCCTCATTCCGCACGCTTGGACCCAAGCTTGGATCAATGATCTACAAAATTGGGGGATGGGGGGGGAGAAATTTCCCCTCTGCCTGACCCCGTCTCTGTGGCTGCCGACAGAGTGTGAGATCAGCGTGACCGGGCTAACCCAATTAATGACGCCGCAGGTGTGCTGGCTGCAGTCGGCCTCTCTTGCTGATGGCGTCAAACAGCTTTGGCAGCAGCTTTTTCAAGCACAAATTCTATATCTGTGGGAACAGTCTGGGTTCCCGTTTGAGCAATTGAGGCTGGCGGTGGTGCTCCAGCCACTGTTACCGATGTCTGCCTCTGGCTGGCTGTGGCTCACCCCTGCTCAACTGTTCGTGCAAGCAATGCCTGAGGTGTATTGTGAGCAGGAAGCCAGTATGCCGGATCAGTTTCAGGTGAATCGTGATACCGGGAACGTCATGACCCGGAAGGGGCGGTATTCAGATCGTCTTTCTGAACGGTGCAGCGGTGACATTATGATCCAACAGGCTTGGGTACCTGAACCTGCCCTGGCCCTTACCAATCTCAACCTAGCGACTCTCGCTGGCTTTGCGAATCAGCTCCCGATGGTGGTGGAAGAACTGCTTTATTTTCGATGGTGTCTCGCTGAAGACTCTGGCGTTCAAATCTGTGAAGTCGCCTCTGATTCACCTTTCCCTTGGTTTAATCTCATTGAACAGGTTCCTGATACAGAGGCGTTGACCCTAGGACGACCTGCCACGCCGGGACGTGCGATCGCATCCGCTCTAGTAACCCCGGATCTCCAATCGCACCCCCCAGAGGCGGTGGCTCATCAAATTATTGTCGTTCGTTATTGTCAACCCAGTGATTTACCCTGGCTGCGGCAGGCAGCGGGATTGATTTGTGAAACGGGGGGGCTAACCTCTCATGGTGCCATCTTGGCAAGGGAATTAGGTCTGCCCGCAATTTTGGGCTTCGCTGGGGCAATGACGGCCATTAAGACCGGTCAACCCCTGCGCCTTGAGGGTGAACAGGGCGCGGTCTATCGCGTCGATGATGAACCTCAGCAGCAGATACGCTCGAAAATCATCGCGGTGCCCAGCGATAGTCAACTGCTGAAAACTCAGGTCTGGGTTACCCTCAGCCAGTTTCAAGAGGCAGAGCTGATTAGTCAATTGCCGGTGGATGGCGTGGGGCTACTGCGTTCTGAGTGGTTACTGCTTGATCTGCTCCAGCGTCACCATCCTCAGCAGTGGATTGAGCAGAATAAGCAGGCTGACTTAGTGCAAAAGCTGATTCACTCTCTTCAGAATATTCTCAAAGCCTTTGCCCCGCGCCCAGTGTTCTACCGCACCTTCGATGGCAGTACCCGTGAGCTTGCAGGGCTAGAGGGAGGCAATATTGAACCCTTTGAGGTTAACCCAGCCCTAGGCTTGCGGGGTGTGGCCCGCTACCAAAGTGACCCACGTCTGTTTGACTGTGAGCTGGCGGCGTTGGCTGAGCTGCAGCGTCAGGGCTGGGATAATCTGCGCCTGCTGCTGCCCTTTGTCCGCTCGGTGGAGGAGTTTGCTTGGTGTTGCGATCGCATCTCCACCGCAGGCCTATTTAATTCCCCCCACTTTGAAGTCTGGATGATGGCCGAAGTCCCATCGGTCCTGTTCTTGCTAGAGGACTATGTAAAGGCAGGGGTGCAGGGCATTGCAATTGGCTCGAATGATCTCACTCAGCTCATGTTGGGCGTCGATCGCGATCAGCCTCTACTAGATGACTCTCTGAACGTCAGCCATCCTGCTGTGATGGCGGCTATCTCTCAACTGATTCAATCGGCTCAAACCTTTGGTATTCCTTGTTCTCTGTGTGGTCAGATTCCGATAGAGCATCCTCAACTGATGGCAAAACTTGTCGATTTGGGCATTACCGCCATCTCAGTGGATCGGCAGGCTGTGTTTCAAGTGAGACGTACGATTGCGAGGCTAGAGACTGCCCCCTAGTCTTCTGGTTTTGGGGATAATGTGCTTTGCGATCGCAGCCTTTGACCCAGCGGTTCGTCCTGCCTGGGTTGCACTTTTATCCATCCAGCGGGCATTAGACCGGCGGCTTCTCAGGTTCGGATACACAAACCACACAAAGTCAGCTAACTCATTTTGGTACTGATGGGCCAGCGTTAACGTTGACGATACGGGCTGTGTCTGCTGTACGCCTTGACTTTGCTCAAACTGCAGC
>JBAUJD010000929.1:0-2120 GCA_049683515.1 Thermosynechococcaceae cyanobacterium
ATGCGAAGCCTTAAACGGTTGAGGAAGAAGACGGTGAGTAACCAGATAAAGCATCAAGACCTGAGATTGACCACCGGCAGTATGCTGCTGGCTGTGGTGCTGATCAGTGAATTCAGCCTAGGCTCCATCGCTGCGACTCCGGTGCCGGTGTCGTTGGCAGGCTCCGATATCCTCAATGCCAGTGGCGTGGTCTCGCTTCGAGATCAAACCACACCACATCAATCTGACCCTGACTGCAAATATCCGCCCTGCGACTGATTGCAAGCGTTACAACATCGCAATAATGGCCGACGATGAGAGCCGTTCTGCTCTGCAGCAGGCAGATTTTTATACAAACTGAACGATTGTTTGGAGCGCCGCTAGGATAGAGGTAAACAGACAATCTTGATAGGGGAGCGTTATGAAGCCACTAGGGGTTGCGTTACTGATCTTCACAGCGATCTTCTCCAGCCCAGGGGAAGCTTTGGCGGCTGAGTATCAGGGCAAGAATATTGACGGCAAACTGTTTGAGGCCACCGCCTATTCTTATGAAACAGGTGGCCTCTATGAGATTCAGGTGCGCTTTGACGAACGCCAAGCCACTATGATTTTTGCGGGAGGCAGCAAGAAAACGATTCAACTGAATCAGTCTGTGGTGACGGACCCAGACCACATTGAGGGATCGAAGCAAGGCTTTTTGACGATTGGTGGATTATTCAGCATTGGTGTTGCCGACAATAGTGACAACAATCTAGAGCCGCCGCGTCCCCGCCCTCTGCAGGGGGTTTGGCGGATTAGTTTGAAGGAACGCCAATTGCGCTAGCGGTCGTGCTGGCCTTGGGTTCGATGAATATTTGAGTCATGTAGTAGGTATCGCCATGCTTCCAGATGCCAATGCCGGTTTCTGTCATCTGTGACAGCAGGATATTTTTGCGATGGCCGGCGCTATTCATCCAGCCTTGCACTGCGAATCCTGACGGATTGGGGCGCTGACCAAACTTGAATAGGTTTTCACCCACGAGCTTGGCGCGAATGCCTCGGTCCTCAACTCGTTGTCTAAAGGTTTGGCCGTTCAGTCCGGTATGGCTGTAAAAGTTATATTCAGCCATTTGTTTGCTGTAGTTGCGAGCGGCTTGGGTCAGTTGGTCATTGACCCGGAGTGGTGATAGGCCGTAGCGCTGACGCTGTTGATTAATTTGATGCCAAATTTCTGCTTCGACTCTCAACATTTCCATGGACTGGGGCGAAAGTTGAGTGGCTTGAGGGCTGCGATAGACCTGTTGCGAGGGCGATGCGGGTTGTGCCATTGCACCATCGCCGGATAGGCCACAAACCAAGCTGCCCAGAATGGCGAGTGTTCGAGGTAGTGCCTGTTTTCGGTTGACACGTTGATGAGTAACCATCGCCTGCTGCGATGATCTAAGTCGAGTAGTCATGTTTAAAATTCCCCCAGCAAAAGATGTCTCGATTAAGCGAGACGTGTGCTTTGCTGCTCCCCTGCTTTAAGAATCGGCATCTCTAAAGGGAGATTGGACAGGCTTTTGAAAGTTCGGTGAATCTATGCAGGAGTCGAATATCTGACGCTGAAGGAATCTCTGTTGCGCGGGATAGAGCCAGAGAATCTACGGTTACCAAACCTGAAACCAGTGAGTAGCGATCTTTAGAAATCGTGGCAACCTGTCATCAATTCAGATACGCGCTACGCGATAGATACGGCCAATCAGAGTGCGATTATGACCTTTCGGCAGGCGCTTCAGTCTGCAGAGTCACCACCAAATCTAAAGTAGCAGCCATAGGCCGGTGTAAGTGACGCCCGAATCATCAGGCTGTACAAGCAAAAAGTGGATCCCCTGGCTCTCTTGTTGGCGTTGGGTAAACTGTTGAGCAGCAGCGGCTACGTCTGGGTCGTTGTAGGTGAAGAGGATGGTGCGATCGCACAGCCCACTTTCAAGCACCACTCCCGTTGCCTGAGCTTGTAAAAAAACAGGCTGTTGCTTCTGCAGCCACCGCGCCAATCGCATCGACTGTCGTCCGCCATTAATAACCAAACCTGGAATCAGCGTTGCAGGCGCTAACGGCTGCTGACTCGGTCGTAAAGACGTTGCGATCGCTTTTATGGGCATCGGCCGAGACATAAGCAC
>JBAUJD010000930.1:0-5884 GCA_049683515.1 Thermosynechococcaceae cyanobacterium
GCTTGAAAGTATGGCCTGTTTTGTGACCGTGGGATCTGGGTATCCTATGGGAATAGGAGCGTTTGACTCGCGATCGCATCCACAAAAAGCGGCTCCTGCGCTTTGCACTCTTTTCTTTATCTGCACAGTTATGCACCCTACCTCGATTGAACAAGGTTTGCCCCACGATTCCCAACGGCAGCGCATGGGGGGCTGGTTTCGATTCATGGTTGTCAGCGGCCTATTATTAGTCAGTACGCTACCGCTTTCTGCCCAAGCCGAGGATAAGGGCCATATGCAACGACTGCTGGTGACTCGATTCTGCAATCAGTGCAATCTCACAGAGGCCAATCTTGTGGGCAAGAACCTGCAGGGGGCGCGTTTGACCGATACCAAGCTGAAGCGTGCCAACCTTACGGGCGCTAATCTTAGATTCGCAATCTTAAGAAACGTCAATCTCAAAGGTGCTGATTTAACGAATGCAGATTTGACCGGAGCCATGCTGCAGAATGTGAACTTCAAGGGCGCAATTTTAGACGGAGCCAAGCTGCCGGTTAGTCAAGAATTCAACGGCATTCGCCGCCCAAGCCTACCCACTCTAACGCCCAAAATTAGGGTAAAGCCTTAACTCGTAGAAAATGCAATGGATCTGGAGACTGCTTTATTGAGCAAGCTGCGCCTGGGCGGCGGTGCGCATGACCTCAGCCGGTACGGGCTGGTTAAGCCAAATTTCTAGCGCTGCCGCTCCCTGCTGCACCAGCATCTCTAAGCCATGAATGGTCTGACATCCGACGGCCTGGGCATTTTTTAGTAATTCGGTCGGATTCGGCGTATAGATCAGGTCGTATACGATCGCATCTTTTGAAAGCCGAGCCAAAATATCTGGCGATACCGGGGACTGGTCGAGATCAGGATACATTCCCACGGGCGTCGTATTGACGAGCAGTGCAGTGCTGCTGATTAAATCCGGCAACCTCTCCCAGGAATAGACTTGGATGTCGATGGGCAGCGTTGAGAAATCTGCCTTAAGACGCTCTAGGCGCTCTGCGCTGCGACCGATAATCTGAACGGTGGAGCAGTTGAGTTGACTGCAGGCAGCAATTACGGCTCTAGCCGCGCCGCCATTGCCCAAAATTGTTACGGTACTGGCTGACCAATCACGGGGCTGCGATAGCAGTGGTGCCAGGAAGCCTTGAATATCAGTATTGGTTCCCGACCAGCCCTGCTCAGTGCGCCAAACGGTATTAACGGCTCCCACCGCCTGAGCCACCGAAGACACTTCGTTCAGGAGGGGGATAATGGCTTGCTTATGGGGAATGGTGACATTAAAGCCACGATAGCCCACCGCCGCCAAGCCTTCAATCGCTGACTGAAGATGCTCAGGCTCTATGTGCAGAGGCACATAGATGTGAGAGAGACTGTCTTTAGATAGGGTTGCGATCGCAGCATTATGCATCACTGGGGAGAGAGAATGCTCAATCGGGCACCCTATCACCCCCAGTAGCTGAGTTGAACCTGTGACAATAGCGGTCATGACTATCGAGGCGTGAGAGCGTCTTAAACCGCCTCGAAGTCCTTCTCGCCGGTACGAATACGCACCGTTTGCTCTACAGGGCTAATGAAAATCTTGCCGTCCCCAATTTCACCGGTACGCGCAGCGGCAACGATTTTGTCCACCACGACATCGGCCTGATCATCTTCGACGACAATCTCAATTTTGAGCTTTTGCAAAAACTCAACCGTGTATTCCGAGCCTCGGTAGCGCTCTGTTTGCCCCTTTTGGCGACCAAAGCCACGCACTTCAGAAACCGTCATACCGACAACGCCTGCATTGACTAGGGCGATTTTTACCTCGTCCAGTTTGAAGGGACGAATAATAGCCTCAACCTTTTTCAATTGCTATCTCCAGTTCAGTACAGTTTTTTAATTATCTAACACAACTGTTTCTATCACTGTCTTTTGGTTAGAACTTGTAGCAAATCATACATTTTGGTGTCTATTCTCTCTCGGTAGCCTATTGAGGGGGGCTAAGGAAGATGTGGAATATAAAAAACGGTGAGATAGCTGCTTGCTACCCCACCGCATTCTCAAGATTTAAGCCGATGTGTCTAAACAGCCCTTAGTCGCGGCCATTGAAGGCGATCAGCAGCCGCAGGATGAAGACAAACAGATTAACGTAGGTCAGGTACATTGACATCGCAGCAGGGAGGTACTGCTCGTCGGTATAGGTGCGTGGCAGGACAAAGAAGTCAACGACGGCAGCGCCGACAAACAAAAGCACACCGATACCAGAAATGGCAATTTCAAGCCATCCGGCAGTGTAGATGCCAAAAACCGCGCAGAGAACCTGGGCCACCATCGCGATCACCAAGGCAATAATGCCCAGACCCACGGTTTTGCTGAGGGCAAAGCCATCTTCTTCAGATAAATTAGAGCCAACCGAGCGAGCGGCGATAAAGGTGATTCCGCAGGAAAGCGCCGCAATCCCCATTCCGGTGGCCCCTACGCCAGGCGTTCGGAGCGCAAGACCGACTAGACCAGCCAGCGTATAGCCTGAAATCAAGCTATAGGTCGCCAACATCGGCAATGCTGCAGAGTTGTTGCCCCGCATGGCAACGCCTCGAGCCATAAAGAAGAGTGCAAAGTTTGCAATCGCAGCAATCCAGAAGGTGCCCATAAAGAGATCAGGGCGCGTCTGCAGTACCCCTAATCCTCCCCAAGAGCCAACAGCGGTTAAAACCAATCCGCCGCCAACAAAGGGAAGCGCGTTTTTAATCACGTTAGGCCCGACCAAGGCACCCTGCTGGGCCTCTTTGATCGCCTGACGAAAATTACTGGTGTTACTCACGGATTTCCTCGTTGTTTACTTGTTTATTAAGTACGTTGAATTGAACTATTCATATTTTGCCTTATGTCTCTCTAGTGTGCGTCGATCAGAAGGTAGAAATATCCGATCTGCATGATTTCTAAAGCATTGGCTCAGCAGGGGAGAACGCTTGTAGTGCCCACAGCAGAGAAGTTCTAAATATAAGATTGCGAAGTGTAAAGAGCCTTTGCGTGTATTTACGTACGTATATACCCGGAGGCGGTGACCGAGGGTTGGGGCGAAGTCCCGTATTTTAACGATGGTGCCCCTAGGGTCGAATCCTGATAATGAACTCTCATAGGGCATCAACCACTTCTTGAAAAACTATGGCTTATCAAACGTCTCTGCACGCTCAAACGATGGAGCTTCTGGTTGCTTACCGCCAGCAGCCTTCTGTTCGTCTTAGAAATCGTCTGGTTCGCCTAAATATGGGGTTAGTTCGCAAAGTGGCCCATCGTTTGGCTCATCAATGTGCTGAACCCTGCGAAGATCTTGAGCAGTGTGGTTATCTCGGCTTGATTACTGCGATCGAGCGCTTTGAGCCAGCCCAAGGGTATGCCTTTAGTTCTTTCGCGGTGCCCTATATTCGAGGTGAAATTCTCCACTTTTTGAGAGACCGCGCTAATGCGGTTCGCATTCCTCGCCGTTGGCAGCAGCTTAACCGTGAGGGCAGCAAGGTTCGTCAGGCGTTAGTGATGGAATTAGGCCGTCAGCCTAGCGATCAAGAAGTTGCCGATCAGTTGGGGGTATCAATGCAGGAGTGGCGGTCTGTGAGGCTTGCGGCTTCTAATCGGGTGCCTTTGAGCTTGAATGCCCGCGTTTCTTCGAGTCATCAGCAGTCTGATTCAGTCATGACCCTGGGCGATACGTTGATGGATGCCCGCTCTCAAGTTTTGAAGCTCAATGAAGAAGATCGTGTTGAACTGCAGCAGGCGTTAAGCCAGCTCGAAGATAAGACAAGGGAGATGATTGAGTCTGTCTTTTTGCATCAGCTTTCTCGTCAAGAAGTCGCTAAGCGCATTGGGGTTAGCCCCGTCAC
The DNA here is from genome assembly GCA_049683515.1 of Thermosynechococcaceae cyanobacterium. Lineage (GTDB taxonomy): Bacteria > Cyanobacteriota > Cyanobacteriia > Thermosynechococcales > Thermosynechococcaceae > RCC1774. The sequence continues at coordinate 3,885 of JBAUJD010000930.1, forward strand.
GGTCACTCGTCGTATCAAGAAGGGCGTCGAGGAACTGGTGCAGTTGCTCCAGACTCCCCAGATTCAGCCGAAGGTGTCCTATTAGTTGGTCAATCGGATATCTTTTGAGTTGTTTTTGACCGAACACTGGTCCTAATAGGCATTGTGATGCCCTGTTAAAACCCAGACTGTTTTGAAAATAATCTTAAAGTCTAGCCATAACGACCAGTGATTTAGGTAGTGCAGGTCGTACTCAATACGCTGCTGCATTTTATCCAAAGTTTCCGTTTCACCGCGTAGACCATTCACCTGTGCCCAACCCGTAATCCCTGGCTTGACTAAATGCCGCAGCATATAGCCCTGCACCTGCTTGCGATAGTACTCATTATGAGAAATTGCATGGGGGCGTGGGCCAACAATACTCATGCGTCCCTGCAGCACATTAATAAACTGCGGGAGTTCATCTAAAGAGGTTTTACGCAAAATTGCCCCTAGCGGGGTGACTCTCGGATCGTTCCGTTGGGCTTGTTTAACGTCCTCTCCGTTTTCTGCCACCGACATTGAACGGAATTTATACACCACAATTTCTCGACCGCTGAGGCCGTAGCGGGGCTGTTTGAAGAGCACAGGACCGGGGGATGTTAAGAGAATTGCGATCGCAACCCCCACCATCACCGGAGACAGCAGCACTAAGGCAAAGGTCGCCACCACAATATCTATCAATCGTTTGGCAACACCCTGCAGCCCCAAAAAAGGAACCTCCCACACCGAAATCAGCGGGATGCCCTGCCGCGTGCAGATCCGCGCCTGCATGAGCTGAAAGAGTGTCAGATTCGGGACAAAGTAGACGCTGGCGGTGGTGTCCTGAAGTTCATTCATTAATTGGGCAATGGTGTCTTCAGCCTGGGTCGAAAGGGCCAAGTACACCACATCGATTTTATGGCGACGGACAAAGGCCGGTAGCTCGTCTAGGGTGCCAATCAAAGGTCGGTAGGGGATGCGATCGCCCTCTAAATCAGCAGGGGCCGCAAAGTAGCCTCGAAACCGCAGCCCTTCAGGATCGGTCTGTAGTTGTTGGGCGAGCTTACTGCTGAGGTCGCCGACCCCTGCAATGACCGCTGTGCGATCGCCCCCGGCCCATCGACGTTGATTGAGCAGATACTGCAGAAACCAATGGGCGATGGAGATCGCTACGGGTGCTGCGATCATCCATGCCCCCAGCAAGGGTAACGAGAGATGAGAGAAAGCCTGGGTCACGCCCCCTACAAACAACAAAAAACAGAGAACTAAGATCCAGCCCCCAAAAATCTGACCGTAGTCTGATCGCAGCGACTCAGACCGATAGAGACCCACCGCTTTAAAGGTGGGGGGAATGACCAGGCCCAACAAAATAGCGAGAGTAGTATAAATCGCAGTCCAGGGCACCTGGGCAAACAGCAGCAGCCCATACAGCACCAGCACGGCTAAGCTGACATCAATCCAGCGCTGCAGTGACCAGAGCAAGGGGATAGCCCGATGCAGAAGACCCGCTCGTTTGTTGGCGTGACGATGGAGGACCATGACGGTACAGCAGTTCTAAGAGATATCGGGAGCAGTGGAAACCGATGGCTATAAACTAATAGCAATGAGCGGTCTTTTCCCCCTACCTTTAGGGTGCCCCACTGGAGCGTATTGGCAAAAAGGTTGTCAGGAGATTTAATGCTGTTTTCTTCTTCTCACCCTAATGGATTTACCCTAGCTGAACTCAGCGTGATTCTAGCAGTGATAGGGGTATTGAGTGCGATCGCAATCCCCAGCTTTCTATCGTGGTACCAATCGAAGCAGCTTGACGATGCCCTTTCAAGGCTCGAAAACGCCCTGCGAGAATCGCAACAACAGGCCATAACGCGGAGCCGAACCTGCACCGTGAATAGTCCCACCGGCACCGACCGCAGCATCTCTGGAAACTGTCTAATTACCGGAGAGCGTCCCTTGAACTACATTCAGATTCAGCATTCTCGCACCTTGAAGAACAATCAACC
>JBAUJD010000931.1:0-8520 GCA_049683515.1 Thermosynechococcaceae cyanobacterium
TACACCTCATTCAGTTCTGCATTGGCCCCCCCGCCCCCCCTTCTGGGGGAGAGTCCGAAAGGTTGGGTTACTTTCCCCCCAAAATTGGGGGGCTAGGGGGGCCAGTGAAACACTTTTAGGTGTTTTCTAGCACTTGTGTCTACCTCATAGGTCTATACCCCCTGACCGTAATAGCGGTATCCACCGACCAACGTTAGACTTCCGCTCCCGTGAGCAGATCGCAACTCTTTTCTCTGTCTTTTATTCTTTACCCCAGTCTTAACCAGGAGCTATCCCATGAAAATTACTCAACAAATTCGCTTGACCGTTGCTGCCCTCGCCGCCGTTGCCGTTGGAGCCTCTGTCTTTGAATTCATTGATGTTAAAGCGACAGAAAAAGATGCCGTCGTGGTGAACCAAGTCGGCCTGGTTCGAGGCGGCACCCAGCGCCTCGCCAAGTTAGAGCTAACGGGCAAAAAAAATGACGCTTTGTTCACCACCATTGATGCCACGATTGAGAGCTTAATCCAAGGGGGGTCTGAATTAAAGCTACCCAAGGCTAAGGGTGCCTTTCTCGAAGAGATGACTAAGGTGCAAGACGCTTGGAAGCCACTCAAAGCTAATCTGCTCAAGGTTCGCCAGCAGCCCGCCCTCCAGCAACAGGTTTTGAAAGAGACCGAAAGCTTTTTTGAACTCACCAATACAGCAGTTGAGGCCGCAGAAGCACAGGCCTTGGCTAAAGGAAAAGAAGCGCAACTCTCTCTCATCGCCATTCTGATCATTGAACTGCTGCTGATTGGCTTTGTATTTTGGACTATTCAGCGGGTCTCAAAGACGCTGACAAACACCGTAAATAGTGTGGCGGGCAGCTCCTCTCAAATTGCGGCCACCGTTGAAGAGCAGGGTCGGATTGTCTCTGACCAAACCGCCTCCGTAAACGAAACCACCACCACCGTTGAAGAACTCGGTGCCTCTTCGATGCAGGCGGCTCAGCAGGCCAATGCCTCTGCCGCCAGTGCCCAACAGGCGCTTGACCTCTCTGAAAGTGGTCGCCTCACGGTTCAAGAAACCCTAGCCGGGATTGCGAACCTGCGAGCCAAGGTGGGCGACATTGCCGAAAATATTATGCAGTTGAGTGAGCAAACCGACCAAATTTCGACCGTATCGAAGCTGGTGGCTGACGTGGCCGACCAAACCAACATGCTGGCGCTTAACGCTGCGGTTGAAGCGGCTCGTGCCGGTGAGCAGGGCAAGGGCTTTGCAGTGGTTGCTGGCGAAATTCGGAAGCTGGCTGACCAAAGCCGTAGTTCTGCGGACAAGATTGGCACCTTAGTCGGCAGCATTCAGGCGTCGATTAACAGCACCGTGATGGTGACCGATGAAGGCAACAAAACGGCAGATTCTGGCATTAAGCTGACTGAGAATACTCTGTCGGTGTTCCAAGAGATTGCGGCGGCGGTTAACGAAGTGTCGGTTGCGAGTCAACAGATTGCCCTTACCTCTAAGCAGCAGGCGGTCGGCGTGCAGCAGGCGGTTTCGGCGATGAATGCGATTAATTTGGGGGCCAAGGAGACTGCAACGGTGGTCAGCCAGGTGAAAGCCTCGACTGAGGAGCTAACAGAAATGGCGAATCAGCTCCAGGTCACGGTTTAACGCAAGTTTTGAATCGAGATCGATCGTGATTCAGCGCTGGTGCCCTCCTTGCCTCACTGATGGCCCCCTAAATCCCCCACTTGTGGGGGACTTTGAACCCTCATGACCGCTGGATCATGGAGCACAAAGCCCCAAATAATAGGCCATCACTGCTCCTAGATCTTTAGCCTCAACTGTACTTATTCTGCACTGAGGCTCCATCGCACAAAATCTGTGAGGAGTCTAGGGTTTAAGTCCCCCAGGATGGGGGATTTAGGGGGCGAGTGCAAAGCTTCTAGATCAATTCAAGACTTGTATATACACTGTAGCCCCTAGACAACTGCCCTCAGTACAAAATTAAAGCCATGTTCATCGAAGATGAAGAGCTGCGTATTCTCTACCGAGATGCCAGTCAAGACCATTTAGAAAAACTTGAAGCGGGGGTGCTGCACCTCGAAAAGCATCCTGACGATGCTGAGCAGCTTAAGGCGCTCCTGCGCGAAGCCCATTCGCTTAAGGGCGACTCGCGGATGCTGGGGGTGCAGGATGCGGAGACGCTGATGCACCAGATCGAAGAGCTGCTGATTGCTCTAGAGAACGGCGAGCAAACCGTGACGGGGGAATTTTGCGATCGCATCTATCAAGGTCTCGATGCCCTCAAAAAAATCGCCCACGAAGCCGTCACCGGTGAACCGTCTGAAGTCAATCTCTTTTACACCTTGGCTCAGTTGATGGGGTCAGATGAGCTTCCTGCTGCACTCTTCGAAGATGCGGCCTCCTCTGGAGATATAGACGACGACTTCGCTGATTTTGACGAAGACAAAGCGCTAGCCCCCTCAGATCTCGATGATTTTGCCTCCGGTCAACCCTTTATTCCCGCTGGACTCGATCTCTCTTTACTCGATCCAGAATTAGCGGCTGAACTCAGCGGCATTGCTCCTCTCGCGACGAAGAGTCATGCACCAGCCGACCCAGTGCCGACGGCGACCAACGGTCATGCCTCCGTCGCTGCGTCTTCCGAGCCAGTAGAGCCGACCGTCCAGGAGTCAAGCCAGAAAGAAGACACCTACCAGATCGACACCGTGCGGGTGGCTGCGCCCAAACTCGATCAGCTCATGACCCAGGCCAGTGAGCTAGCCGTCACCAAACTGCGAATTGCGCGCCGAATGGATGATATTTCTCAGATCCTATCGCTCTTAGAAGCCGGAAACCGAGACCACTCCAGCCAGCGCACCGCCCTTGAATATCTAGAGCAGCAGGTTGACCCGGCGCTTTTAGCCCCCTTACAAAAAGCGCAGCAGCAGCAAGAAAACCATCTCGATCAGATGGGTGAGCTGATCCGTCAGCTCCGCAGTACCGCCTCTGCAGACACCGCTCGTTTAGAGACCGTCTCCACTGAACTCGAATCGGGCATCCTCAAGCTGCGGATGCTGCCCCTCTCTAGCCTCTTTAGCCTCTTTCCGCGCCTGGTGCGAGATTTAGCTAAGACACAGGGCAAAGAGATTGAGTTCGTTATGGAAGGGGGCGATACCCTCGCCGACAAGCGAATTCTCGAAGAGATGCAGGCTCCGCTCACCCACCTGATTCGCAACGCCATTGATCACGGCATTGAATCGCTGGGAGATCGCCTCGCGGCAGATAAGTCACCCCAGGCAACTCTGGGTTTGCGCGGGTATCAAGTGGGCAGCAGCATCTGTATTGAACTCGTCGATGATGGTTGCGGCCTCGATTTGGGCAAAATAAAGCGTACGGCCCTCCGGCGCGGTCTCCATAGCGAGGCCGAGCTAGAGCGCATGTCCACCGAGCAAATCCAAGCCTTGATTTTCGAGCCAGGGTTTTCGACCCGCACCACCGTCACCGAGCTATCGGGCCGGGGTGTGGGGCTAGATGTGGTCCGCAGCAACGTCGAACGCCTCAAAGGCTCGATTCAGGTGCTCTCAACCCCAGGCCAGGGCTGTACCTTCCGGTTTACCCTGGGCACCAACCTGAACACCACCTATGCCCTAATCGTGACGGTGGCTCAAACCCCCTATGCGATTCCGGTAGAAGCGGTGGATACGCTGATTCGCATTGAGCAGCAGGATATCTTTACCCTCGATAGTCGCCCCACCGTTACCTTTGCAGGGCAGCCGCTTTCATTGGCTTGGCTCTCTGATCTATTGGAGCGACCCGCCACTGGCGATCGCAATATCACGACTCTGCCCTGTGTTGTGCTCAAAGTGGGAGCAGAGCGCCTAGGCATCTTGGTCGATAGTCTGCAAGAGCAGCAGGATATCGTGCTCAAGTCCCAAAGCAAGCTCTTGAAGCGCATCCGCAACATTACCGGAGCCACTATTTTAGGTAACGGTGAGATTTGCATGGTGCTCAACCCCCAAGACTTGGTCCGCTCAGTCCAGGGCGATCGCGCCCTACCGGCAGACCGAATGGCGATCGTTCAGCCCAAGGTGTTGCTGGTCGAAGACTCGATTCCGATTCGCACCCAGGTCACCCGGATTTTGAAGGGAGCCGGGTACGAGGTGACCGCTGCCGTAGACGGCCTCGATGGCTTCGAGAAATTGAGCCTCGACACCTTTGATGTGGTGGTGTCTGACATTGAGATGCCGAACCTCACCGGACTAGAGCTGACCCGCCGCATTCGTCAACTTGACGAGTATGAAGAGCTACCGATTGTGCTTGTGTCTACCTTAGCCAAGGACGAAGATCGGCGGCGTGGAGCCGATGCTGGGGCCAGTGCCTACATCAGCAAAGGCGATTTTGACCAAACCCTACTACTAGATACCCTCAGGAGATTAATTTAGCCATGACTGCCCCAATCAAAGTTGTTTTAATTGAGGACTCTGCAGTTGCCCTCGAAATCATGCAGCGGCTCCTCAACTCATCCCCCGAAATAGATGTGGTGGGTACCGCCCAAGATGGCGAACAGGGACTCGCTATTCTGGCCCAGACCCAACCAGACGTGATCTGTACCGATTTGCAAATGCCCAAAATGGACGGGCTAGAGTTCACGCAGCGGGTGATGTCAGAGTTTCCTCGGCCTGTGCTGGTGGTCAGCAATCACGTCCATCCTAGCGACATTGATAACGTCTTCAACCTGATGTCGGCAGGGGCACTGGACTTTTTCCCGAAACCTTCCTCTGGTGTAGCCACAGACTATGAAAAGTTACAGAGTGCCTTGGTGACTAAAATCAAGGTCTTAGCCAGTAAGGGCAAGTAAGGCCCCCTTCTTGTGCGACCCGCAGAAGCGATCAACACGATGGATCTGCCCGTCACATTCACAATGATTTTCATTTCCACTTTCCACTTAAACCACTCGCGAGATTTATTTAATCATGGCTGATCCCATTAAAGTTGTACTGGTTGAAGACTCTGCTGTTGCCCTGCAAATTATGCAGCGGCTCCTCGATTCATCCCCTGAAGTAGAGGTTGTCGGCACCGCTCAAGATGGTGTCCAGGGACTCGCGGTGATTGCTGAGACCCTGCCCGATGTAATCTGCACTGACTTGCAAATGCCCAAAATGGACGGGCTAGAGTTCACTCAAAAGGTGATGTCTGATTTCCCTCGTCCGATTTTGGTCGTCAGTAATGCTGTTCATCCCAGTGATGTTGACAACATCTTCAATCTAATGTCTGTGGGGGCGCTGGATTTCTTCCCGAAGCCTACCTCTGGCACCGCAATGGACTACGAAAAGCTTAGGAGTACCCTTGTTACTAAGATTAAGGTCTTAGCCAGCAAGAAAAGATAGCAATCTCTTGTCTTCGATAACGGTTCGCCGTCTGTCTACAGGGGTTTGATTTAAGATCCGGCCCCTGTCCGTTTTATTTGCCTTTTTTGCCCTGAAGTTATGGTCTCTTCACCGATCACCGTTTTCATTGTCGATAGCTGTGCGATCGCACGACAAAGGCTTCTAGACTCGCTGAGCGCGGCCTCAGAGATCCAAGTCATTGGCACTGCAAGCAACGGCATTGAAGCCCTAGAGCACATCCCCCAACTACAGCCAGACGTGGTTTGTACCAATCTAGAAATGCCAAAGATGGATGGCTGTGAACTCATTCGTCGGCTTTTAGCCGTTTACCCTCGACCCATTTTAGTAGTGAGTCCGATGGTCCAAACCACTGAACCTGAGACCATTGCCAAAGTGCTCAAGGCAGGTGCCGTCGATGTTTTTCCTCAGCCCATCACGGGCCGTTGGTCAAGCGGTGATCAGCAAGCATTGATTGCCAAAATCAAAGTGCTATCTGGAGTCAAGGTATTTACAAAGCCCCTGCATCAGTCCCCAACAATCCCTATTCTCCGCTCTACTATCCCCGCCCACCGACCGAGTCCCAAGCTCAGCGCTGACGCACCCCAAATTTTAGCCATCGGAGCTTCAACCGGTGGGCCACAGGCCATTCACCAGATTCTCAGTCTTCTCCCCGCTGATTTCCCACTCCCGATTCTGTGTACTCAGCACATCTCCGCCGGATTTTTGCCGGGACTGATCGGTTGGCAAGACACGATGTGCCCTCTCACGGTCAAAGTGGCAGAAGATGGGGAATGCCCTCTACCGGGAACGGTTTATTTTGCCCCAGATCACTATCACCTTACGCTGGATGTTCTAGGCTGTTGCCATTATTCTGCAGCCCCTGCGGTCAATCGTCACTGTCCTTCGATTACGGTGATGTTTCAGTCTCTTGCCCAGCACTACGGAGCCGGGGTTCTTGGTGTGTTGCTCACCGGCATGGGCCAAGATGGAGCGGCGGGTCTACAGGCGATCGCCCAGTCAGGAGGGGCAACCATTGCCCAAGATGAAGCCACGAGCGTGGTTTTTGGCATGCCCAAGGTGGCAATTGAGTTAGGGGCGGCTCAAACCATTTTGCCAGTGGAACAGATCGCATCGTTTATTCTGCAACAGCTTAGCTTACCTTGCCCTATCTAGCTAGAGGGGGCTTCGTAGCGCTCATAGGCTTCAATGATTTTCTCCACTAGCGGGTGACGCACCACATCGGCTTTGGTTAAGTAACAGAAGGCAATGCCGTCAATATTGGTCAGAATTTTTTGTGCGATCGCCAATCCCGAAGCCTGATAGCTCGGCAAATCACTTTGGGTCACATCCCCCGTCACCACAAGCCGCGATTTAGTTCCGAGGCGCGTCAGCATCATCTTCATCTGGGCAGGGGTTGTATTCTGAGCCTCATCCAAAATCACAATGGCATGACTGAGGGTACGTCCCCGCATATAGGCCAGCGGAGCGACTTCAATCACACCTCGCTCCATCAACGCAGTCACGCGCTCAGGCTCAATTAAGGCATGGAGCGCATCGTACAGTGGTCGTAAATAGGGATTCACCTTTTCTTGCAAATCTCCAGGCAAAAAGCCCAGACGCTCCCCCGCCTCAATGGCAGGTCGGGTCAAAATCAGGCGCTCATAGTCATTGGCAAGCAGCGCCTGCACCGCCAAAATCGCGGCTAAGAAGGTCTTGCCCGTCCCCGCTGGCCCAATACCGAAGGTTAGAGAATAGGACCGAATGGCTTTAACATACTGCCGCTGGTGAAAGGTTTTGGCACGGATATCTTCGCCCCGTCGGGTTCGAGCCAGCACGTCTTTTTGTAAATCCTGCCAGCTCTCTTCCTGGTGAGTATTGAGGGCATGGCGAGCCGTTAAAATATCGACTTCTGTAATCTCGCGTTCTGCGGTCCATAGGTCACTGAGCATACTGATCAGTTGCTGGCAGATTTGAACCTGAGTCTCAGTGCCTGAAATCAGTAAATCTTGCCCACGCATCACAAGCTGTGCGCCGGTTTGGCGTGCCAGTAACTTGAGGTTATATTCTTGTTCGCCAGAGAGTGCGATCGCACTCTCTGGCGTCGGCAATGAAATCGTAAGAGTCTGGGCCATTTGGTGAAGTTAGAACTGACACAAATGGAAAAACAACCGGCCTTGGCCGATCTTAGTAAACCATAGCGAAAACGCTAGAAAACAGCAGGCCAGACGACCTACTCAGAATCTTCTGGCTTATTGCTCTTAATTACAGGCTTCGTGAAGGGCTTCTTTGGCCCCTCTCGACGACAGCCACCGCCATCACTTCTGCGAGAATCACTACCCGACGAAGCAGCCGGACTCCCAAACACTTCAAGGTGTACCGACTGACCAGCGAACTTCCCTGCCGTTTCGACAACGGAGCGCATGGCCTGAATCGTGCGCCCGTTGCGGCCAAAGACATGACCCTTATCTGCATCATCAAAGGCCATGCGTACCCAAGTCTTGCCATTGGCATAGGTTTCGCAGTGAATGCTGAGCTTCTCAGGCACCTCTAAAAATGGCGTCACCAAGAACCGTACCAGCTCAGCGTAGTCAGATGTGGGGGTCGTGGTGTTTTCAGACACAGTTAGGCTTTGACCTGCTCAAAAACATTGGCTTTTTCTAACAGTCGACGTACCGTATCGGTGGGCTGAGCACCCTGTTTGAGGCGAGTAACAATGCCCTCAACATGGAGTCGAGTTTCCTTGGTCAGGGGGTTATAGTAGCCCAGCTCTTCTAACGGACGGCCATCTCGGCGAGAGCGACTATCAATCGCCACAATTCGGTAGCTTGCAGAGCGTTTCTTGCCGTAGCGCTTAAGTCTGAGTTTGATCATGCTGAGGTGATAGATTATTGCAGGTTTGCGATCGCTATGGGCCACAGGCATCAAGCACAGGGCCAACAACAGTACAGTTGCTAATCATATCACTTTTGTTTTCGCTTCCGCTACTAAATTGTTCGGTTCTGCTTGGTTCCTGCGGGTCTACGGCGTCTTTCCTGGCTCAGGATCACATAGAGTTGACGCAGTGATCTAGAGCTGGCAGACTCTCTCTAATGCAAAGCAGCAGCTAAGGATAGGCATGACAGTTGAACAGGCCGATTATGACTCTCCCTGGAAGCAGTCGATAGAA
>JBAUJD010000932.1:0-6458 GCA_049683515.1 Thermosynechococcaceae cyanobacterium
CTTTAGTGCTAAATCACAAGATAGCCCATCATTAAAACTCTTGATAAATTTATGAGTCGAAACCCATAGCATATAAATCCACTGCTTATACTGTGGTTGCTAATTTTGATTTATTGGACTGTGCGAGATTTAAACGTAGTAGGATAAAGCCTGTTTTATCACCTGCAAGAGAGGTTCGTAAGTCGTGTTCAAAAGCTGTAGAGTCGCTAGCCTATTGGCAATCCTGATGCTGAGTGCTACGGGCATTTTGATGGTTCAAGGGAATGCTTTCTCTAATCAGAAGAGTGAGACTTCTGAAGTTATCTCTCAAGGGGTGCAAGCCGAGCAGAATTATGCAGGGGCACAGCGTCTAATTCAGGCGGCACTTAAGACGCAGGCCACCACACTCAATATCAGAAACCTATCCTTAACGCAAGTGCCTCCAGAGATTGGGCAACTGAAAAATCTGCAAGAGCTTTACCTCTCTGACAATAAACTGAGCAATCTCCCGGCAGAGTTTGCACAGCTAACAAATCTACGGAAGCTTGAACTTGCTCGTAACTCACTGAGCAGTTTTCCGGCAGAGCTTTTGCAATTGAAGAAGCTGCAAAGGCTTGATATCACTGAAAATCAACTGAGCAGCCTGCCGACAGAAATTGGGCAACTTAAAGATCTACAGCGCCTTATCCTTGCTTGTAATGACCTGAGCAGCCTTCCGGTAGAGCTTTGGCAGCTCCAGAAGCTGCAGTTCCTTAGCCTTGCTTGTAATAATTTAAGCAGCCTTCCGGCAGAGATTGGACAACTGAAAAAGCTAAAAGTGCTTGAACTCGATCGCAATGACTTGAGTAGCCTTCCGACAGAGATTGGACAATTGAAGAAGCTGCAGTTCCTTGGCCTCGAATTCAATCCGTTACCGCCTGAAGTGATTGAGCAGTACAAACAACTTGACCGTCCCATAGAGTAACGAAGATTGAGCGAAGCGATGGTTCCTTAGACGGTCATCGCCAGCTCCTTTAATGTGGGGTAATCTGTATATCCCTCAGGGCCGGAGGTATAAAACGTAGATGGGTCTGGTTCATTGAGAAGGGCATTTTGAGCAAACCGCTCCGGTAGATCTGGGTTGGCAATAAATGGAACCCCGTAGGCCACCGAGTCTGCTTGGTTGGATGCGATCGCATCTTCCCCTGTCACTGCACCATAGCCGCCATTAATCATCATCGGCCCCTGAAAAACCTTGCGCAGATAGGGATGAACAGTGGGTTCGTCCCTATCTGCTGCTAACATGTGTCCCGGCAGCGCCTCTAATACATGCAGATAAGCAAGCTGAAAGGCATTCAAAGCCTCCGTCGCATGGCTAAACGTCGCTATCGGGTCACTGTCGCGCATGTCGTTGTAGGGATTTGTTGGAGAGAGTCGCACACCCACACGGTCTGCGCTCCAGGCATTCACCACGCCCTCCGTCACCTCTACAAGGAACCGCACTCGGTTTGCGATACTGCCCCCATAGGCATCTGTTCGCTGATTCGTGCCATCCCGCAAGAACTGGTCGATCAGGTATCCATTGGCAGCATGAATTTCGACCCCATCAAACCCTGCTGCTTGAGCCTTGCGCGTCGCCTCTGCATACTGCTCTACAATACCCCGAATCTCATTGAGATCAACGGCGCGGGGCGTTACGTAGAGCTTTTTACCCAAGGGCGTATGAATCTCACCGGAAGGCGTTACTTCAGAGGCCGAGACTGGACGAATGCCATCGGGCTGAAAATCAGGGTGAGAGGCGCGACCTGTATGCCAAAGCTGCAGCACAATTTTGCCGCCCTGCTGGTGAACCGCATCGGTAATAGCTTGCCAGCCCTGCACTTGTGCCTCAGAATATATGCCCGGTGTTTCTGCCCAACCTGCCGCTGTTTCTGATATTTGTGTGGCCTCCGAGATGATGAGGCCCGCACTCGAACGCTGTCGGTAGTACTCAACCATCAACTCATTGGGGAGGCGCTCTGCCCCTGCACGCCCCCGCGTCAGCGGAGCCATGATGATTCGGTTAGACAGGTCCAGAGCACCGAGCTTGAGGGGCTGAAACAGAGTAGAATTTTGCATCAAAAATATTCCTTAGGTCGTAGCGCTAGAACGGGGGATGATATCACTCATCTTTACTTGTGCTCTAAAGTTCGAGAATCTCGAACAATTAGAATATAGATCATTGAATGGCATAATGCAATGATGAAGCTTCTCTATCATCCAGATCCCTCGCAGATTCTGTTGGCTGGCGTTTTGTACGCTTTGGGCGATCCGGTACGGCTGCAAATTGTGCAGCAGTTGGCGACAGAGGGGGAGCTGACCTGCAATGCCTTTGACTGCGATGTGGCGAAGTCTACCCTGTCCCACCACTTTAAAATCCTGCGAGAGTCTGGGGTGATCCGCTCTCGCAAAGAAGGGACTCAGCATATTAATTCGCTGAGACGTGACGAGCTGCAGAAGCTATTTCCGGGTGTGTTGGATGCGGTGCTCCAATCAAGCAATTGTGGCGTTTCTGTGTCGCTGCATCCGCTTTAAATCGCGCCGAAAACGGCTTCCCTCCTGAGGCGTTAGCACTCTGCTACATCCAGATCCCAAGCATCAAACATCTCATCGACGCTTTCATGCCGCCGCAGCTTTTCAGGATGTTCTTCTACTTCTTTAATTGCAGCAACTGTCTCTGCATTAGGAATGCAGATTTCAAACGGGAAACCCTGGCGGAGTTCAACCTGCTTATAAAACATACGGATTGCATCCGATGGCGATACCCCCAACTGAGAAAAAACAGTCTCCGCAGCGTGTTTTAGCTCAGCCTCGATACGGGCTTCAACTCGGGCTGTCTTGTTCATCGGCAGATTCTCCTAGATGTCACTATTGTACGTTATTTGCCGTACATAAAAACAGCGTCAGTCATAGGCGACTGCTTGTCTGACCTCACGTTACTTTTCGGGAGCGTCATTACCAGCTTTAGAGAGTCCCTAATGGCTGGCTAGCGTCTACGACGAGATTTGCGAGATCTGCGGACTGAAGAGCCAGAGCCTTTATTGGGAGAATAGTGTCTCTTTCTAGCTTTAGGCTGACGAACGCGGGGCGGCGATCGAAACGAAGGAGAACCCGCATCGCGCTGAATCCTAACGGGCTGGCTACTGCTACCAGAAGAAGCAGGCAAGCGAGTTCCAATCCCGATAATTAAGGCCAATGCAGCAATAGCTGCTGCGATGCCTCCCCCCGCAGCCATCGCTATTTTGCCTTTGCTATAGGGGCGATCTCCAATCACTTCCCCCGTTTGGGCGTTGACGATCACCTGATATTTCTTTTTGTCATAGAGAAAGGTAGACATCCACACCGGCAGCAGGACGTGCTTGTAGGTGATTTCGCCGTACTCAAAATTCGCCGAGTGGATGCGCCGTCGATCTCCTGCAATCTCGGTCTCGACATCGCGGCTGAGATAGCCATCCATTTCAGTCTTGGCGGCAGTCCAAGCTTTGTCGAGAGAGACTTGGTAGCGTTGTGCCTTAAACCCCGCTAAAAAAGAGGGCGTATAGGTAACCACGTCATCTAAATCCCAGCCCTTCAATTGCTTGAGACGCTTTTCGTCTAGGCTCTGGGTCGCCGCCACCATGATGTCATCAAAGGTCGTCTCAAATTGACCATTGGCGGGTTGCCAATAAATGCGGCGATTGCTATCGCGACGGGTTTGTTCATATTCGCCCCGCTCACCGGTATAGGTTGTGTTGGCCTTGGCATCAAAGGTCCAGTAGGGCAGATAAACCCCTTGAAACGAGTCGGACTGCGCCAGACTTCTCAGGTTGTCGGGCACAAACCAATTGCTCCCCAGCCATTGCCGGAAAAATTGATTGGCTTCTTTGAGGGTGACTTTGCAGGGCAATACACCGTCTGGCTTGGCAACCGGCTGAGACGGTTCGGCAGGGCTGGCAATGCTGGTATTACAAAAGGGACATTTCCCTGCTACATCGGGCGGCTCAAAGACAACTCGGGCGCGGCAGCTTGTGCAGGCCACCTCCATTGCCTGCTCTGAAAAGCGAGCCATCTCAACCGATTCTGAGAGGCTGTGTTGATTAAAGGCCCGCTCTGGGGCATCGATATCGTTTTCTGGAACGGCTTTTTCATGGCCACAGTAGGGGCAGGCTAACCCACCCGCGAGTGGGTTGAATTCCAGCATGGCCCCGCAGCTATTGCAGGGAAATTCCTTTTGATCGACAGCAGCAGTCAAGGTTTTGTCTCTTCTTATCAAAATCGTTGCTGAGTCTTAGGGCTAAACCGCAGGCGGCGGGGGTGGCTGCTGAGTCATCTGGGCTAAAACGTCGGGTACCTCTCGCGCCGGAAGCCAGTTCTCCATGCCTGCTTTCCAGACAAAGGTGTCGGCGGCGATCGCATTTTGAAAGAGTTGCTCCAGACTAAAGGGACCAAAGTTTTGCCCCTCACGGGAGAAATACCACTGCGGCACAACAGGGGGCGGGGGTGGAGCCATTGCGGCAGGCGCTGCGGCGGCAGGGGCCGGAGCAGGCTGAGGCGCATTGCTAAAGGCATTCATCATTTGCTGCCCCATCGCAATTCCGACACCAAAGTCGAGGGCAGGGGTACCCCCGCCGCCGGGATTGTTGGCAGAAGCTTCAATGGCATTGGCGGCTTGGAACTGAGCATATTGCTGCATGTTGCCGAGGACGCCCATGGAAGCGCGTTTATCGAGGGCGGTTTCGACTTCGGCGGGGAGCGAAATATTTTCGATTAAGAGCTGCGCCAGTTCGAGACCATAGGTGGTGATTTCAGGCTGCATAGCATCTCGCAGTTCGTTGCCTAATTCTCGATAGCGAGAGGCAAAGTCGAGTAAGGGGATGGGGCTAGCCCCAGCGGTATTGGCGAAGCCGGAAACGATCATATTGCGAATTTGATCGCTGACTTCATCGACTTGGAACAGGCCGTCAGTGCTGATGAGCTGCTCTAGAAGCTGGCGAGGGTCACTGACTTTAATGTTGTAGGTACCAAAGGCCCGGAGGCGAACCGGCCCCATTTCAGGGTCACGCTTAATGATGGGGTTAGAGGTGCCCCATTTGAGGTTGGTAAATAGGCGGGTGCTAAAGAAATAGACTTCGGCTTTGAAGGGAGAATTAAATCCATACTTCCAGCCCTTGAGAGTGGTCAGGATAGGGAGGTTTTGGGTTGAGAGCTGGTGGCGACCGGGTTCAAAGACATCGGCAACCTCACCTTCGTTGACGAAGACGGCTTTTTGGCCGGGGCGAACGGTGAGCTGGGCACCCATCTTAATCTCGTTCTGGAAGCGCTCGAATCGGTAGGCGATGGTGTCGTTTGAGGGGTCGAGCCACTCAATAATGTCGATAAATTCGCCGGTGATTTTCTCGAACAGACCCATGCACGTCTCCTTAGTTGCGATCGCAAACTTTCTCCGAGCCTAGGGTTCCCTACCCATCGCCCTAAGTCAGCATTTCGTTGCAACCGTGCATACAGCGCTCAGTTATCGCCCAAACCCGGACAAGAGATTTTTCAAAATCGCAGGCACTAATTTTGGGCCGGGCAGAAAGACAATACCGAGCTGCTGCATCAGTCCCTGAGCATCCCCTTGCCCCCAGTGTTCGATGATGTGTCCGTTTTCTAAGCGATCGATGTGCATGATTGCGATTTGGATCTCTTTCCCTGTGGGTGGCAGACCCTGAAACGAGCCTAGATGGGTTGCAGTGAAGGTGCCGCAGGTGACGACCTGATGGTCGGTGGCAATCACCTGATCAAAGGTGTGTTTGCTGTTGGAGAAAGCGTTGTAGAAGGTTTGACCAAAGGCCTTGAATTCTTCGGCATTCAGTGGTGCTGGCATTCCGGCCATATGGGCAACGAAGGTGGGGGCCAGCATCGCTAAGGCTTGATCGATGTTGCGATCGTCAAAGGCTTGGTAGAACTGGAGGACTTGGGTTTGGTTGCGATCTTGAGACATTCTGTACTCTCTAGCAGTTAAATCTCAGCTTAATGGGGCGTTACGTGACTTTAATCTACAGGTGGAGATTTCGAGAGACTATTAAAATACTGTGGCAGCAGGCTGGCTCCCTTTCGTATCTCAATGAACCTCAGAGAGCATTTAATATCTGAGATGTGGACAAGAAAAGAACTAAGGGATTGTCCTTCGACGGAATCAGATTCGCTTTCTCGCGATAGTAAGTTGCAACGTTCTCGTTTTTTGCGTGAACCAGCAAAGCCCTGACACCGATCTCTTCTGATACGGATAGGGTTCTCAAGCAAGCCTGCTTGATGAGGCTTTGTCCAATGCCTTGTCCTTGATGGTTTTCATCTACAGCCAATCGTCCTAAAACAATCACCGGGACTGGATTAGGAGCATTGCGGGAGACGCTTCCTGGAGTAGTTGCGCGATCAACAGATCCTGCGGCGAGGCAATAGTAGGCAACAACTTGAGTCAGGCCATCGGTCACAACATAGGT
>JBAUJD010000933.1:0-20060 GCA_049683515.1 Thermosynechococcaceae cyanobacterium
AGCTCTAGATCAGAATCGGTCACTGCCGTTTTCATCTGAGTCTTGAGGAGTTGAGCTTTTTCAAGAGAGTCTGTGAGGGCAAAAACTGTTGGCCCTGACCCCGACATCATGGTGCCGAGACAACCCAACTGCTCAAATTGTTGTCTGAGGGCCAATACCTGCGGCTGTTGTGGCAACACTACGCGCTCTAAATCGTTATAGAGATACTGTGAAATTTGCTCAGTATCTCGATGATTAATAGCAGATAACAGCGCTACAGATGGCCCCTCTCGCCGTCTTTTTTCTTGGGCATCTGGGGTCTGGGCATAGCCCCCAGAGAACTGTTCTCGATAGGTCTGATAGGCCCAAGGCGTTGAGATAGAAAGACTGCGATACTTTGCCAATACCGCATAGAACTGATCAAGATCGGGGAGGGGCGTTAGTAATTCACCTCGACCCAGCGCCAGTGCCGTTCCACCAGAGATACAAAAGGGAATATCTGACCCCAGTTCGGCACCTAATGTTTGCAGCTCAGATTGTGTGAGTCCAAGACTCCACATTAGGTCTAGGCCAACTAATACGGCTGCGGCATCAGTAGACCCCCCCGCCAAGCCTGCCCCAATGGGAATATTTTTGGTAATGGTGATGCTAACGCCCCCTCTACTAGGGAACTGAGTCTGCATCAGCTTAGCAGCGCGATGGGCAAGATTGGTCTCATCTTGGGGAACCCCAGGATGGGTGCAGTACAGTTGAATCTGCTCACCTGACAGTGGTTTGAGTTCAACAATATCGGCAAGATCAATGCTCTGGAGCACCATCACCAATTCGTGAAAGCCATCAGGGCGATCGCCAATAATTTCAAGCAGCAGATTGATTTTGGCAGGGGCAATCAGAGTATAGGTGTGCATACTGGGGAGGTTAAGCTGGCTGAAGACGGTTGCTGAGCGCGACCCATCGATCCACGCTCAGATCTTCTGCTCGTGCCTGAGAGGAAACGCCTAGCTGCTCTAGTATGACGGCTAGCTGGTCTCGATCTACGACTGATTTAAAGTTGTTTCGCAACATTTTACGACGGCTAGAGAACCCAAGCTTGACTAGCGTTTCAAACCAGCGCGGGTTATCGGTCTGGCTTGGGTAAGGGCGAGGGCACAGACGTACAACAGCAGAATCTACCTTGGGACGTGGCTTAAAGGCCGTACTAGGAACGTGACAAATGTAGTCGCAGGTGGCTAAATATTGGGTTCGCACGGACATGGCCCCAAAAACCTTAGACCCAGATTGAGCCGTCAGTCGTTGGGCAACTTCTTGCTGCAGCAATAGCACAATGCTTTCAAAGGCCGGTTCGCGGGGTTGTGCGAGACTGCCTAGCACTAAGTCAAGGATAGGACCGGTAATGTTGTAGGGGATATTCGCCACAATCTTATTGGGATTGGCAAAGCTGGGATAGTGGCTCAATACGGCATTGAGATTAAGGGAGAGAATACTATCCTGGAGCAGCAGAAAGTTATCAGTGTCTCGAAACTTTCGGACGAGAAGCTTACAGAGATCGCGATCAATTTCAACTGCTGTGACGGCTTCAGCAAGCGGCAACAGCTTTTGGGTAAGGATGCCGGTGCCGGGACCGATTTCTAGGATGCGATCGCATTCTTTCAGCTCCGCCGCCGCCACAATTTTCTCTAAAACAGCCTGACTTTTCAGCCAATGCTGACCAAAACGTTTACGGGGATTGGGCATATATTACGAGAGATATGAGCATTAACCTTTCTTAGAACCCACCATATTATCAAGATTAAACAGAAACGGAACCGGCGCGGAATCTCCCCCCGTCACCAGCACTTGTGGCATTTGAGAGCCACCTTGCTTCCAAGCCTCAATGGCTTCTTTCTGCAGTACCAATTGCCCACCCTGCGCTTTAAGGGTTTCAGCCAGGAGTCGCTGTGCCTCGGCCTTACCCTTGGCGCGGTTCACCGTCGCCGTCGCTTCTTGCTCCGCTTCTCGGGCAATATAGACCGCTCGCTGTGCACGCTGCTCGGCAATTTGCTTCTCTTCGACGGCCTGAGCAAATTCAGGCGAGAAGCGCAGATCGACCACACTTGTATCCAGAACAATGACGCCGTATTTTTCGAGACGCTTACTGAGGGCATTGTCAAAATCGGTCTTGAGCAGATCTCTTTGGGTAATGGCCTCTTCAACCGTTCGGAGAGACGCCGCAATTTTGAAGGATTCTTGGGTTTGGGGCGCAATAATCTTAGAGACAATATTCTGCAATGAACCCTGCTTCCGTCTAATTTCTACCACCTCAATCGGATCAATCCGGAAGTTAATGGCAAAGCTGGCCGTCAAGTCCTGGAGGTCTTTGGTTGAACTTTGAGCGGGCACCTCAAACTTTTGAACTGTTAAGTCATAGATATCTACATTTGAGACAAAGGGCGGTTTGAAGTGCGTGCCCTCTAGAAGGGCACCATCACTGGCCTTACCTAAAACGCTCAATACACCGGCCTGACCGGGATTGATGATCACAATACAGTTAAGGGCTAAGAGCACCACCAGTGCTAAGACAATACCGAACGTGGCGGCACTAAAATCCTTCATATAAACTTCCTAAGACAATGACCTCTACCAGCGTAACGGATTGCGGTTGGTGGCGGGTAAAAGGAACTACCCTGGTCATCGTCGCGTCTAGACAGTCCTGCCTGATCGCTCCATGCGACGCAGCCCTTAATCCTCTGGGTTGTCATAATGTCTTCAATAGAGTCTTCAAGATAAAAAACAGTGACGAATCTTAGCTATTTCAAACGTCCGGCGACCCTCATTCTGCTTGCGTTGTTCTATGCCCATTGCGATCGCACCCCAGCCGCGATGGCAGCACCACCGACCCAACGCTATCCCCTCACCAATACCGTCTCCAATCAGTGGGACTTTGAAGAGCGTCTAGGCGTTAGGTCGAGGACCATCAGTGCTGGTAGTGCTGAACGTTGCATCAATGTTCCAGGCAACAAATATACTAACATTCGAGATTTTTACATCTTTAACCAAGCGGGAAAGCCCGTTCGCCGATGGCTTTGGAATTATAGAAAAGGTATCGATGGCAACTCCTGGATATCGCGAACTGATGCATACAGATCGAGGCAAAGCTTAGCACTGGGCTATCCTGCTACTTCATCTAGCTATTGTAACAATACTCAAAAGATGGAGTATCACCTTACTAATGTGAATTCAAAGATTAAATGTAGCGATTGTAAGCCTGCTCCCTATCTATTTGAATTTAATAGAATTGCCTATACAGGATTTGCGTTTAAACTAGGAACGACCAATCGTGAAGGCACTCGAAATTCATTTGATGATCCTAAAGGATGGATTCTGATTGCTCAGTGGCGTCAGGATAGCGCACCAGGAGGGAGTCCTATTGTGTCTCTTCAAGCCTATCCCGTTCCCAACAAATCAAATAAAATTGAAATGAGGGTTAACGTAAATTCAGGGCAAACGCAACGCGGAAAACACAAAGAGTCTGTCCCATTTCGATTCTTTGTAGACAAGAATAAATGGAATCGATTTGTGCTTGAAAGTAGTTTTGATCCTCAATCAAATGGGAATGCATATCTGCGAGTTCAGCATAATGGACAATATCTCAGCGTAAAATCAGGTCAGGGTGATCGAAATTCTGCCACAGCAAAAAAATGGGAGCATGCAATCGGCTACACAAACCTTGTAGACCCTAAAAACAACAATACTGCATTTGCTGTAGATATTTACCGATTACGGCAGGCGGTCAACCACGTTGTTCTTTTTGATAAAATTAGAATCGTTAATCCGGCAAAAAATATTGCGAGTGATTCGGCAGCGGCAATGGCAGACCCAGATAACTGGTAGCAATACAACTAAAATAATTACCGCTCTTGTCGAGCAGTTTCACTAATTCATTGGGTCATACAGAGTTGCCAAGGGGTATACTCCACCCTGGCAAATAGTCCTCACTCCTTAGCATCTCAGATCTTGGAGAAGAAGACAGGATAAAGGAATTCAAAGTCTTCCTCCCAACTCTAGCAGCGGTCTATTGAGTGAGTGCCACACAGCCTTTTGGCTAAAGTGGCAGACTTCCATCGCCCACAATAATGAAGAAGCCTGATTCAGTGACCACAGCGGCAGAGGCTGAAAATCATGCTATCGCAAAACCTTGGAATACTTCCGTCGCAGTAAAAAGGATGCTAGTCTATATATTGATTTTGATGCAACTTCTAAGTAGCGAAAGTTGAATTGGTGCATCATTCTCTCCGGGGGACTTCAGATTTGAATTAGCGCATTCATATCGTTCTCAGGTTTTAGCTATGAATTTTACAAAACGACCATTCAGAGGTGTAAGTGACAAAAAACCTCTGATGGGTACAGCAAAATACAGAAGCCTAGCAGTCCTAGGGTTTTTGTTGATCATTGGCATCTTCGTTTACTTGCCCTTTGTCTCAAGCACTGTATTTGGTGAAAGAGATGCCTATCGTGTAGCCGTAGGTCTCATTGAATCCATTCGTGCAGATCAACCTTTAGCAAATTCTCTTCTATACGGACTAGATAAGTCTTTTGCATATTTTGCATTTCTTGATATTTTTTCTCCTCTGCTTAGAGAAAATCCCGGCTTAGTTGTCCCTATCATGAACTACGCCAATGCTCTTGCCTCTATTGTTTTAATTATTCCGTTTTATCTGTTAATTAAAAAACATTGGGGAATCATATCTGCTATTTTTGCAAACCTAGTGCTTATGTCTGTGCCTGTCTGGCACCAGACTAGTCTCTATGGACATCCAATGGTTCCCGCCGTTACATTTGTAATTTTAGGGTTCTTCCTTATTGATCTACGGAGTCAAAAGGGACAGACTGAAAGTGCATCAATACAGCTTCTTGCCCTTGATTTTTTAGTTGTAGCAATATTATCTGTCAGCCTCATGCTAAGGCTTGACAGTATCATGACGTTTTTGTTTATTCCCGGCCTGCTGCTGCTTAACCGAGAATCTTATACAAATATCTGTATTCGTTCTTCTTGTTATATAATTTTACCAATCTTTATTTTCTTTGCTACTAAGTCAGTAGTCTCTGGTCTTAATATGCCAGAGACAAATGCATCTAGCAGCTTTCTAGATCAGTTATTGCTGTGGCATAGTTTCACTAGATTTCAAGAAAATTTAATATATGGCAATATTCTGTTTATAAAGGCATTTAATCCACTATATCTATTGATATTTCTTCTTGCCTGCTTTTATTTCTTCAAGAAAAAAAGAATTGAGTTATTGATTTTTGTTCTCCCACTTTTTATCTTTAGCTATCTTTTTTGGCTTCCGAATCCATCACCAGAGCGTCATTTTATCTATGGGACAATTTCCTATGCTGTTGCGATATCGATATTCTTAAATGATTCATACCATTTGATCAGACGGAAGACTCAAGGCAGGTCTTATATTCAAAGTGTAGTTCTCTTTTGTGCGGTGTTTTTGCTTGTCGTTAGTCATATCAAGGACTATAAACCTCCATATTATGCTTCTGGCATAACTGCTAATGAACTGAATCTATTGGGTCGTCATCTTCAGGATTTTGAGAGACGAGATAATCCTATTCTTGTTATCGGCGATGTTATACCGACTTTACTCTATATGCAAAATTCATCAGATCTTGTTCGAGTTTCTTTGAAAAATACAAATATTTTGAATGAATTTGGAGTGCCTATGGAGATAATGATTACGGATAATGGTAAAAATACTTTTATTTCCTTTGGCTTCTTTCATTTAGGCAGTTTAGCTGAAGATGCGATAAATTTTCTTGATGGCTTTGATCAATATAAAAAAATAGATGTATTTGTCGATCCTGAACTTGAGCTTGACAACTTTCCCGTCAAGACAATACAAAGTACGTTGTTAATCAAACAGTAGTCTATAAAACAGGACCGATGACAGCTTTCCTAGGATTCTATTAGAACATCCAAGTCACTCTTTCCAGCGATCGCCCTTTGTCGATACCAAACCCCAAGGATGACTAAACTAGCGATCAGCAGTAACCACTCTGCTGGTTCAGGCACCGCCGAGACCGGTGCTATAGCACTCTCCGGGTCAGGCAGTTGCGAGTCTTCGACCTCACGATTGAAGCGATCCTCATTGGCTTCTGCCGCCTTAAGCTGCTCTTTCTGCTGAGCATTTACCAACACCAGCATCGACGAATAGGGCGTCACAATGCTGTTCTCTTGAGCGACCTGATGAATGGCATCGAGTTGATTGAGCTGGTCCGGCTTGATGGCTTGACTCACCTGGGCAATCCATTGTCGGGCAGCGATGGGAGCCATTGCCGCTGTGGTCGTCGTATCGGCAACGGGCGTGGAACTGAGGAACCAACTATAACCATCGGCAACATTGAGTAGAGAGGTTCCCTGCCCCAAGCTGGGCTGGGTTGCGATTCGGGTGATCACGGTTTTAATGTCAGCGGCAACATTGCCGCCGGTTCGCTGAATCGTTTCGAGCGTGGCGTCATCATAGGCCGCTGGGAAGCCCCCTAAATGAACAAGCCAGAGAGGAGCCGATAGCGACAGCGGTGCAACCTCTTCGGTCAGTTCATAATTGCCTGAATCGGTCAGCAAGATCACGGCATCGTAGGTCTGAGACGCAGCTGCCTGCTGATACTGATCTAGCATTTGGCGCGTCTGGAGAGAGCCGTAAAAGGTCGCTTGCTCTAGATCAAAGGTTTTTAAATCGCTGATCTTCTGAGCAGGAGAGGTACCTGTGTTCGTGAGGTAGAGGTCGGCGGTGTTGTCCGTTAATAGAGTCTCTTCCAGCCACTGGAAGCTGTTTTCAAGCTCCGTTCGATGGGCATCCATGCTGTAAGACCGATCTAGAATGACTGCAAACCGCTTGCCAGTCGGGAGCTGATAATCATTCGCAGCCATCGGCTTTACCACAACGTAACCACCCGGTAGCTTGGCTTGCACGGGTTGAGTTGGCGCTGCATCGGCAGGAAGTGACGCAGGTAGCCACTGATCATTGCCCTTGAGTGGCTTGCCGTTAATTGTGCGCTGGGTCTTGGGTGTCCAAAAAACATTGCGGCGCTCATTGAGGGTAGGCAGCATCCACTGATCGTTCTGCTTCATGACGTTGTAGGTCATCCACAAATGCATCATGTCAGGCTTGCCATCCTTGGGGAGAGAATCTTGACCGACAGGAGGGATGGGAAAGGCCCGCAGGCGATAGTTCCGTGGCCCCACCTGCTCTAGCAAGGCCGGATCGACACTGCGTCGAACCTGATCGTTGTAGACCTGCTGCGCTGCACCCCGGGGGGCCACGGTATATTTGTAGCGCTGAGCAAGATCCGCTGTTTCGCCCAGCCACAGCCCGGTGACGGTGGCGCTTTCTGGCAGAGAAAAATAGTAGAGCACTTCGGTGGTGTCCAAGGTGGTATTGGCATAGACTTCGTGCAGTTCCACCTCGGCCCAGTCGCCTTGGGGTGTGATGGTAATATCCTGCTGCTGAATTTTGACGCGCTCGGCATTGATATCTAAGAGCCCCGCTTTTGCTTCGCTTCGATTGAAGTTAGAGAGCACTGCTGTTTGGATGGCGTTGTGTTCGCCCCGCAGGATAGGAGCGTCAAAGAATTCGGCGTAGAGTCGAGCGGCTTTCTCTTTATCGAGGGCCGTTCCTTGGTAGGCGAAGGGCGTCAGGAGCGTGTTGTAGACACTCTGAACAGCATTCGCGCTAGCCTCTGATAAGCCTAGAATTTCCCGATAGATGTCAGACATGCCACTGCTATCGAGCAGGGGATAGCGATAGGCACCGAGGTACGCATTCAGTAGGCCTGTGCGAATGACTTCGGTGTTTTGCAATAGGGCTTTGCGATCGCCCTCTGATTGAGGGGCTTTCTCCAAGAGCGCAAAGGCGTTGGCTTGGGGCTGCTGCTGCAGGAGGAAGAGAATACCGAGCCAGACGGCCAGCACAGAGCCAACCCAGGCACGGGGCCAGTTACCGTATCGACTAGAGAGTTGCTGAAGTGACTGCCGCCAAGCGTTGGTATACACCCTCACCATGCCCCAGGGCATCGTCACGAGTCCTGAAAACAACATGATGAACGGGAACAGGATGGGAACGATGATGATTAACAGAAAGGAGAGGTATAAGCTCCAGCCAGCCGCCACAATGATGGGCAAGACGAAGAAAAGTGCGATCGCACACAAATACAGCGACAGAGCCAAAATAATGGTCAGGCCGGCCAACTGCGCCCAGGTTGCGCGGGACGGTTCGCGGTGATGACGCTGGAGCAGCCAATGAACCGCAGCAATCGTTCCCAGCGCCAGTGAACTGAACAGGAAGGAACTCGCTGGCGTCAAATCTCTCAGAAAAAACAGCCGGATCGTACAGGCCATTAGGAGCGGAGCCTCA
Source organism: Thermosynechococcaceae cyanobacterium (assembly GCA_049683515.1). GTDB lineage: Bacteria > Cyanobacteriota > Cyanobacteriia > Thermosynechococcales > Thermosynechococcaceae > RCC1774. The sequence continues at coordinate 8,379 of JBAUJD010000933.1, forward strand.
ATGCCAAAAAAGATTTGGGACAGTGCAATCGGCTGACGCTGAGGAATTGACTTCGATAGTTCTTCAGGCTGCAGGTTATTGAGCTTATTGAGCTGCCGCCTGCGCTGAAGACCCATCACGGTAGAGGTGGTGGGTACCCCGATCAGGCCCAATACAGGAATGAGAATACTAAAGGGAACTTCACCCCTCAGCGCATCTTGAAAGATACTCAGCGCGAGAAAAGGCAGAAACCCGATAAAAGTAATAAGCAATAGTGAGCTGTTAAAAAGCCAGAAGAAGATGGCAAAAAGTGGGCTGGCTTTGAGCTGAGGCAGTGGCGTTTTCATAGAAATTACGGTTAATCATTTCAATAGTTCTGGAAGCAGCTCTTGTTCCCTCTCCCTAGAGAGAGGGCTAGGGTGAGGGGAGTCCGGCAGTAACTTGCAAGAAGTTTGGTCAACGTCTTAGGTCATGGCGATATCAATAGCAGCATGGACCTCTTCCAACATCGCCTGAACCTCAAGATTATCGGCAGACACCGGCTGGTTGAACAGAATAGATACCATTGTCCAGTGGGAGTCTTGACGCGTAATCTCACTCCAGACACGATCGAAGTAATGATCGGTTGTTCGCTGCGGCGACTGGAACCAGTAAGCAGCTTGATGCTGGCCTTGATCAAGAGACAACCACCGCCCGGTCACTTGGGGCGCTAGCGATCGTTTTTGCATCTGGTCAATTTTGAAGCCGCTGCCGGTCAAACAGAGTTCGGGGGCATGGTGGGCCTGCCAGCTTGGACTAGCAACAAAAATCATTGATCCAGATATATCGTTGAACTCAAAGGCTTGTTTTTCAGCCACAACACCCGGATTGCGCAGAAAAAAGGTCCGTTCTAGCTCTGACAACTCAATAGTGTGGGTCTGCAAAGGTAGGGGCCACTCAGGGATATTAAATCGGATTGGGGCAGCAGCAGCAGGCTGGGGAATCAAGGCTAAACCCATCAGCAAACCGAGCGTCAGCGCCGCATTGCGGAGCTTGGCGGTTGGTCGATTGAGATAGCCACGCTCTACCCCTGAAGGAGGGTGCTGACGGGGCACGAATCGAAGCAGGCCGAGGGTCATTAGGCAAACTGTAATAAACCCACATAACCCCAGGGGCACATGCAAAATTCCAGCTAAGGTGGGCTGTTTGATCACAAAGGTAAGCACCACAATCACTAGAATTCGTGCCACATTCGCGGTAATCAGGAGGGCTAAATTGGTGAGGCCTACCAAGACCCACCGCAACCCCATTTGCTTGCGTTCAAGGAGCGAGGCTGCCACAAAAAAGAGGCTGCCGATTTCAATGTTCTTGAACCCGCTGCAGGGCAAATCAACGAAGGCAATGCCCGTACTGAGGACTAAAATATCTTCTGAAGACACAGCCGCGACGTGCAAGGGCTGCAGCAAAGATTCGACGATTTCTGCAATGGCGGTGCGGGCCAGATGGCCTAAGTCGGTGACCTCTAGCGCAAACAGAAAAATTAAGAGGGCGAAGGCACCCATGAAGGGGATGCTGCGCCTCCAGGTTTGGGGGTCACAAAAGAGACCAAACAATCCGTAGGCACCGATCACCACACCCACAACGGAAAGATGTTCTACATCAAGTAGGTTTCGGGTGAGAAGAGATGCGATCACAGCCCCTAACATCAACACCACCGGCCACCCTTGAAAGGTGGGTTCCAGCGAAAGTTTCCAGTCCTCTCGGTAGCGAATGCCCTGCAGGAGCAGTACGACTGCTGCACCGGCCAAAAACATCAAATTAAATGAAGACAGGCTCTGGAGCAGTTGGGTGAATCCCGTCAGCTCTGGCAAGAACAAGTAACACCAGAGCAAGACCGTGATCCCCCCCAGTAGCATGAGCGGCAGCAAAGGGGTGGGTTTAGCTTCAAAATAGGCAGAGTTGCGATCGTAGGTCATAGATTTACCCCTGCCCTACGCATCAATTGGGCAATAGATCGCACTACCATCATGGGACCGTCCTTTCTCTGAAACAACCGAGATGCTCTCAGCTTAGCCGTCGCATCGTCGGATCGTCAGTCGGGTCAAGTCGGACGTTTAGGAATTCACATTTTGATAGTCGGCGTAATTTTTTAGAAGAACCAGCCGTAGCTGTGTAAGCCCTTGCCCAACAAATTCACGCCTAGATAACAGACCCAAACGACGCCGAAGCCAGCCGTCGCCAACAATGCAGGCTTGCGCCCTTGCCAACCTTTTGTAATGCGAGCATGGAGATAAGCCGCAAACACCAACCACGTAATCAAAGCCCAGGTCTCTTTCGGATCCCAGCTCCAGGGTGCGCCCCAGGCCTCGTTGGCCCACACCGCACCAGCAATAATGCCCACCGTCAATAACGGGAAGCCTAAACCAATAATGCGGTAGCTCAGATTATCAAGGGTCTCAGCCAAGCTCAAGCGCGTCATCGAGAGGGATACTGCGGGTGGGGCTTCAATGGCTTCTAAAACAGCAGTGCCGCCTTGCCCTGAGGTTGCCGCTAAGGGCTGCGGTTGAACGGTGCTAGCTTTGTGCAGGCGCTCTTTAAAGCCACCCGTACCGACGGAGCTACCCTTTAGCTCAATGGGCTGACCCCAAGTGATAGCCAAAAATGCGATCGCCATCAACGAACCCACCATCAAGGCCGAGTAGCTAATCATCATGACGCTGACGTGCATCATTAGCCAGTTCGACTTCAGAGCAGGCACCAAAGGTGCTGATGACTGCATCTCAGTGGGCAGGGTCAAGGCCGCAAAGGCGGTAATTGCCATCGCAACCGGGGCTGTCGCAACGCCCACCAAACGGCTGCGGCTCAGGTATTCAGCGACAAGATGAACGGCGGTGACGCCCCAAGCTAAAAAGAATAAAGACTCATAGAGATTGCTGATCGGGAAGTAGCCCCCTTCCGCCCATCTGGCTCCCAGCAAACAGGCAATACAGAGATTTGCAATAGCAACCCCTGCCGTACCCAACGCAGGCAATGCTGGTATTTTAGGGAAGGCTGCGCCGACCCAGTAAATCAGCATGGTGACAAACAGAACCGCGAATGAAATGTTGTCTAGAGCGCCCTGAAGCGTAACCAGATCCATATTGTCTTCTCTCCGTTGAGTATCAGGCAGCACAAATGCCCATCTATATCCTACCGAATTAATGCCCCTGAAAAGGCTTAGGAACCCTGAAGTCTTTGCAAAGTCATGGGTGATGCTCCCGTCACTCCGCCGCAGATCGCACATTCAACAATTGGGGCCGACAATCAGCCAAAATTTGATGTAAGTGGACGACGTTTCCGATGATTGCGATCGCAGGAGCCGAAAATTCAGCTTCATTCATCTGGGCCTCAATGGTGGCAAAGGTTCCCACCAACTGCTCCTGTTCAGGCCGGGTGCCCCACCGCACCAACGCAATCGGTGTATCAGAGGCTTTGCCGCCCATCTTTAGTTCCTGAAGAATATGGGGCAGATTGTGAACCCCCATGTACACCACAATCGTCTCAGCCCCTTGAGCAAGGGCGTGCCAGTTCACCTGGGGCCGATATTTCCCAGCTTGTTCATGGCCCGTCACAAAGGTTACTGAAGAGCTGTAGTCCCGATGGGTGAGCGGAATTCCGGCATAGGCAGGCGCGGCAATCCCAGAGGTGATACCTGAAACGATCTCGACGGGTACGCCAGCATTAACCAGATCCGTCATTTCTTCGCCGCCGCGCCCAAAGATAAAGGGATCGCCGCCTTTGAGGCGGACGACAACGGCGTGGCTCTGTGCTTTCTCAATCAGTAGAGCCGTTGTTTCGGCTTGCCGGAGCGAATGGTGGCCGCGACGTTTGCCCGCATGAATACGTTCGGCCCTGGGATTAATCATGTCAATAATCTCAGCGCTTACAAGGGCGTCATAGATCACAACCTCAGCGGCGTCCAGTAACGCTTTACCTTTTAATGTAAACAAACCCGGATCGCCCGGTCCTGCACCGACGAGGTACACTTTGCCCAAGGTTGTTTGGTGATTGATAGTGCCCACTATTTTCGTTTCATGCGTTTGTATTTTTACGCTTCAAATCAAATCAATTAGCAATTGTGCCAAGGCTGGACTCGGATTTAACGGAGCAGCTAACTTTAAATCAAGGTTATCGAATCTACACCTTAGCTGATAAATCTGCTGCAAAATGGCATCCGTGATACGACCAGAGAACAGAAAGTAGGGCAGCACTCCCACTGTTCGGTGACCTTGATCCACCAGCGCAGCAAGGCTCTCTTCTAGCTTTGGTGCAACAGACCAGTAAGCTGCTTGGGTGCCCAGCGCGGCTGAGATCTCTTCCGCAATCGCGTTGCCGCCGGGATAGCGACTGCCGTGGGCCAACAAAATCCAGGGGTAGTCGCTCGTGATGCGATCGCGTAGCAAAGCTAGCACCCCTGAGTGCGATCCTAAATGGGGCGTTAAGGTGAATTTGATATGGGGCGATTGCTGCTGGGCCACAGTAATGGCTTCAGGAATATCAGACCTCAGATGGGTACCCGACAGCAAAAACAAGGGCACAATTTTGACCTCGGCTGATGCTGCGTTCAGTGCCCCCCCCACTTGCTGAAGCTGCTGCGCTAGCGGCAGGCCAAACTCTAGGGTGCCGCCATGAATCTGGTGGGGGCTAACGCCGGACGGGGCCAATCCTTGCCGGAATAGGTCAGTGAGCTGCTGGAAAGATTGTTGCGATCGCACATCTCTACTGCCGTGGGCAACCAAGAAGTAGGCCGTCGAGTGGTGCTGCAAAGATCTCAATCTACGAAGAAGTGGCTAAAGCCGTTTTCGTCTCTGGACTGTTCTTTAACAGCTTTTGGTAGGTAGCAACAATGTCCCGGAACTCCTCACCCTCTACCGTTTCTTTCTCTAGAAGCACTTCAGCCAGCTTATCGGCCAAGGCACGATTGTCTCGAATGAGCTGTCTGGCCCTATCGTAGCTGTGCATAACAATCTCTCGGATCTGGCGATCAATGCGGGCTGCAATCTCTTCTGAATAGCCGGAATCGTCATTAGACGCACCGCCTAAGAACACATCGCCGCTAGAAGGACTCTCTAGTGCTAGCGCCCCCAGGTCTGACATCCCAAACCGAGTCACCATTGATCGGGCATAGCCAGAGATCGTTCTGATATCGCTCTCTGCCCCCGCATCAATTTCATCCTCACCAAAGACTTCCACCTCAATGGCTCGACCGCCTAAGCCAATGGCGATTCGATTGAGCAGATCCGTGCGGCTAATTAAGCCTTCACTGTCTATTTTTTCTTCATCTGGCAAGAAACTTGTAAATCCCAAGGTGCCTCCTGAACGAGGAATCACCGTGACTTTATCCACCTTCTCGTTCAGAAGGGTTGCAATCAAGGCGTGGCCGACCTCATGATAGGCCGTCATCCATTTAACCTTGCCCTCCATGCAGGGAGCCAGCTTAAGACCAATAGTAATGCGGTCAAAGGCATCAGCAACTTCTAGATTGGTAATCGACTCCTTGCGGCGGCGAGCCGTTAAAATGGCAGCCTCATTGAGCAAATTTGCCAACGCAGCCCCTGAAAAACCAATAGTGCGTCGAGCGATCGCCTCCAGGGTCACCTCTTCCGCGAGCTTTTTATCCCGCGCATGAACATCTAAGATGCCCAAACGACCGTTGAAGCTGGGCAAATCTACCATCACTTGCCGATCAAAGCGCCCAGGACGCAGCAATGCAGAATCTAAAACATCAGGGCGGTTGGTAGCAGCAATAATAATGACGCCGCTGTTGCCCTCAAAGCCATCCATCTCCGTGAGCAATTGATTGAGGGTTTGCTCTCGCTCATCATTGCCACCGCCGATTCCGGCTCCCCGTTGACGACCAACAGCATCGATTTCATCGATGAAGACGAGACAAGGGGCACTTTCCTTTGCTTTTTTGAAGAGGTCTCGTACCCGAGAGGCACCCACACCCACAAACATCTCAACAAACTCTGAACCAGAGATGCTGAAAAAGGGCACGCCTGCTTCACCCGAGACAGCCTTAGCCAGCAGCGTTTTGCCTGTTCCGGGAGGACCAATCAGCAACACCCCGCGCGGAATTCTTGCCCCCACAGCGGTGAAGCGCTCCGGCTGCTTTAGAAAGGTGACCACTTCCTCAAGCTCTTCTTTTGCATCCTCAATCCCGGCAACATCAGAAAAGGTGATCCCCGTTTCAGCTTCCATTTGAAAACGAGCGCGAGATTTACCAAAATTGAGAATCTGCCCTGGACCGCTGGAGGTATTGTTCGCTGCCCGACGTAGAAACGATAGGAGGAGGGCAATCAGCAAAAAGACAATGAAAACCTGCAGCAGAATACCCGGCAGAGGATTGTCTCCCTGATCGGGGATGATATTGAGGTTAACCTTGTTGCGGCGCAGCGTTTCAGCCAATTGAGTATCGAGATATTCGTTTTGAGCAAACAGAAAGACCTGCTGATCCGGCGTCTTTTTAGGTTGATCCTTGAGCCGAAACTTCGCCACCCGTTCCCGCTCATAAATATCGACCTCACTCACTTGCCCCGCTTTGACTTGGCGCAAGAAATCACTGTAAGAGGGCGGCTCTTTTGTTGCTTGGGCCAGCACAGGTAGCCCTTGAGCCAGCAGCAGCCCCAGCACGAAAGCGGAGACCCGTCTAGCCAATTTTTTGTTGCTCGGTAGTGCGTTCATGCGATGCGTGGCGTGTTGTGGAATGAGGATGGATGCAGAGTCTACTTCAATCCCTGTTGTTATCCTCCCAGCCTAATTTAACTCGACGGTGCTCAGCAACCTCTCAGGAAGGGATTAAGGTTATTTTCTTGATCTAGATTGCCCCATTCATCGCCAGAATCTCCACAGAACAACGGAGTCAGACAAATCTCTCCTGTATCATAGGGAACCACAAGACCATTCTTTAAAATCTGGCCTCTTTGCTATGACTGCTGGTTCACAGCGTCAGTTCTCGCTGACCACCCCTCTCTATTATGTCAATGCACTGCCCCACATTGGCAGCGCCTATACGACGATGGCGGCGGATGCGATCGCACGTTGGCAGCGCCTCCAAGGTTTGGATGTACTGATGATCACGGGCACTGACGAACACGGCCAAAAAATTCAGAGAACCGCAGAGCAACACGGAAAATCGCCCCAAGCGCACTGCGACCACATCGTGACTGGCTTTGTGGATCTGTGGGATCAGCTTCAGATCCAGTACCAACGCTTTAGCCGCACCACTAGCCCCCGCCACGCCGCCATTGTCGCTGAATTCTTCAACAAAGTCTGGGATCAAGGCGACATTTACCTAGGGCAGCAGAAAGGCTGGTACTGCGTGGGCTGCGAAGAATTTAAAGAAGAACGAGACCTGCTGCCAGAAAAGTACTGCCCCATTCACAGCAACCAAGTGGTCGAATGGCGCGATGAGCAAAACTATTTCTTTCGCCTCTCCAAGTATCAGCAGCGGCTCCTCGACTTTTACGATCAACACCCCGACTTCATTCAGCCCGAAAGCCGGCGGAATGAAGTTCTCAGCTTCGTGAACCAAGGGCTGCAAGATTTTTCTATTTCGCGAGTGAATTTAGACTGGGGCTTTCCTGTGCCAACCGACCCAAACCATACGCTCTACGTCTGGTTTGATGCTCTCCTTGGCTATATCACCGCCCTTTTAGACCCCAAAGATGAGCCAACCTTAGCAAATGCGCTCAAGCAATGGTGGCCGATCAATGTTCATCTCATTGGCAAAGATATTCTTCGTTTCCATGCCGTGTACTGGCCTGCAATGTTGATGTCCGCTGAGCTTCCCCTGCCTGGCAAAGTCTTTGGTCATGGATTCTTGACAAAAGACGGACAAAAAATGGGCAAAAGCTTGGGCAATGCTCTCGATCCTGTGGCTCTTGTCAACCAGTATGGAGCCGATGCTGTTCGATATTACTTCCTCAAATCCATTGAATTTGGTCGTGACGGTGATTTCAACGAAGAGCGCTTTATCAACGTGTTGAACGCTGACTTAGCCAATGATCTCGGCAATTTACTGAATCGCACCTTAAACATGCTGGTTAAATATTGCGACTCTCAAGTGCCGGAAGTTGATCAAGACCTACTTCTGGCTAAATTCGAGCTAGTCCAAATGGCCCATACTGCAGGAGATCGGGCTGCAGCAGCTTACGAAAACCTTGATTTCAGCACCGCCTGCGAGATTGCCCTCTCCTTGGTGCAAACAGGGAACAAGTTTATTAGTGAACAGGCTCCCTGGTCTCTCCATAAGCAAGGAGAACACGAATTAGTGCAACAAACCCTTTACACCGTTTTAGAATCAGTTAGACTATCGGTATATATACTCTCTCCTGTTGTGCCTAGTCTCAGTACTCGGGTTTATCAACAGTTGGGTTTCGAGATTGACTTTAATGATTTAAGTGACCTTAAAACAACAGAGCACCGCCACTGGGGTATTTTGCCGTTTCATCAACTCATCGAGTGCCCTCAGCCTGTATTCCAAAAGCTCCCGCCCCTTTCTGAAACAGAATCCTAGCTTAGCGGGTTGGCAGAGACAGGGGAAACGGTTTAGTCAGTGCAGACAGACTTTTTTAGCCATAATATATCCCCTTAATAACCCACAGAGGTCCCGTGAACAGAATGATAACTGACGCTGATATCGATAATAAGCCGCTCTTTTCTCCTGAGCAGGTTCTAGAGAATCGGGGTCGAGTTGCCATTTTCATTGACGTCTCTAATCTTTTCTATGCTGCCCTACAGCTCGGCATTGAAATTGATTACACCAAACTTTTGTATCGATTAACGGCTGGGTCGCGCTTATTACGGTCTTTTTTCTATACTGGCGTTGATCCCACTAACGAGAAACAGCAGGGGTTTTTGCTGTGGATGCGTCGTAACGGCTATCGGGTTATTACGAAGGAATTGATTCAACTCCCTGACGGCTCCAAGAAGGCAAATCTTGATGTTGAAATCGCCGTCGATATGATGTCCTTAGTGGGTAACTACGATACCGCCATTCTCGTCAGCGGGGACGGCGACTTGGCCTACGCCGTTAATGCCGTCAGCTATCAGGGCATTCGCGTTGAGGTCGTTAGTCTGCGATCAATGACCAGCGATAGTTTGATTAACGTTGCCGATCGCTACATTGATCTCGATGCCATCAAGGAATCCATTCAGAAAGCCCCTCGCTCTGGCTATAGTTACCGACCGCTATCAGGGATTGGGGTGTCAAGCAACACCAGTGAAGACGCCGGCACTTCAGAATAACAGTCTTAAGCGATGTTACCCACGATGCTGCGAACCGTAGCAAGGGGCTTGCTGTTTCAGATGAATAGAGATCAGTGCAGCTATCTATTTCGGTCTCTTACGCTATTGCTGCTGTTGAGTCTTGTTGCCTGTGGCCGCCGCTCACCCTCGCCTTCAGAGGCTCCTCAGACTAAGGTTGAGGGTGGGTCTAAGTTTTCTAAGGTCACCCTGAAGCAAACCAATGAGAAGGGACAGCTTCTCTGGAAACTAGAAGCCCAGAAAGTTACCTATGGTGAAGATATCTCCATTGCTCAGGTCCAAGGTTTGCAGGGACAGCTCTATGAGAACGGTCAACCCGCCTTTGAAATTACGGCTGAAAAAGGTGAAATAAAGCAGTCGGGGCAGGTGATCAGTCTCAAAGGCCAAATCGTCGCCACCGAGTTAAAAAATAAGCTTGTTTTCAAAAGTGCTCAACTCCAGTGGCAGCCAGAGCTAGGGCTGCTCCAGGCTCGCTCTGGTATCACCGTGACTCATCCGAGTCTGCAGATGTGGGCGCAACGACTGCAGGCATCCTCTCGAACACAGCAGGTGAGGGCGCAGGGAAAAGTTGTTCTTGAAACTCGGCCCACTCAGTTTCGTTTAAAGACAGACCAGTTGGTTTGGCAGATTGACCAGCAGTTCCTGACGGCGGGAGCGGGAAAAACTAATGCGACGACACCCAGGGTCGAAATTGAGCAGTTGCAGGGATCGAGCAAAGGCAGCAGAGCCTTCGCAGGAAGTGTTCGCCTGAACTTAAAGGGTCAGATTGCGACGCTGCAAAATCCAGCCCAGATTAAGATATCGTCCCCACCGATTGAGTTGACAAGCCAGCAGTTGGTGTGGGATATCAAGCGCCAAGTTGTGAGCAGTAAAGCATTACTAGAAGTTCGAGATCAGCAACAGGGGATTAAGGTAATTGCCAATCGCGGTATTTTTAATCAAGGCCGACAGATCGTTCAGTTCAATGGTCAAGTGCAGGCAACCGGCTTAAGAAATGGCTCCCGTCTTAATACTGACCAGTTAATTTGGCAGCTTGCTACCCAGCGCATTGATGCTCAAGGTGATGTGCGCTACATCCAGAGTGACCCACCGTTTCGGCTGCAGGGGCCAAGGGCAGTAGGCAAAATTCAAGCACAAACGATTCAAATTAGTGGCGGTAATGTGGTCACGGAAATCATTCCCTAATTACTGAGAGATTGCGCCGTGTCGCCTCAGAAGATGATGAATAAAATCAGCAGCAGTGGTGGCTGTTTTAGGAGCAGTCTCTGACTCATGATCGTAGATCCACCACCCCTGAGCGTTCTGAGGGTGCTGCCATAGTTTAGCGTGAGGAATGCTGGGGTCGGCGTAGAAGCGATCGCACCCTTGACCTAGCACCGCCGAACTCCAGTGCGTAAACAGATCATGGCTAAGGCGGTAGCAAGAAACATCATTAAGCAGCGGCACGCCCCAACCATCGATGGCAATAATCGCCGCGATACTGCCCCCCAGTTGTTGCCAAGCCCAGGCTGCCTGCATGACGCCGACGACGCCCGCACTAAACCCAATCAAGATCGGCTTTAGTGCGAATGCGTTGCTCTGACGAACTTCAGCATCAATGGCTGTATTGAATCGGACTGAGCTGCAGGAAATATCATACAGAAAATTAAAAATATGAATCCCAGAGCAAGCTGGATACCGTTCTGCCGGAAAAACCCATACCGATTCAGGGTTAGGAAACCTTATGCCCTGCATAAACTGATCGGTCCAGATCCGGTCATGGAAACCGGGGCAAATGATGATGGGGATACTCCATGGGAATGCAGACATTAAAGTTGTCTTATAATTTGGGCTGTATCCGGCTTCCCTACTGAGATTCTAGCTAGGATGTAAGGAATAGTAAGTACATCTACAGCAATGTCAATCTCCAACGGTCAACACCATACCCATCAGACTACCGCTTTAGATCAGGCGATCGCTACACCCGCTCATACCCATGCCCATAATCCCGATACGATTCGGTCTATCATCAATCGCTTATCGAGAATTGAAGGACACATCCGGGGCATTAAATCCATGGTGCAGGACAATCGATCCTGCCCAGACGTCTTAATTCAGGTTGCGGCTGTGCGCGGAGGCTTGGACCGAGTTGCCCGAATTATCTTAGACGAGCATCTGACAGAGTGCATCGTCCGCTCTGCTCAAGAAGGGAATATGGAGGTAGAAATTCAAGAGCTGAAGGCTGCGTTAGATCGATTTCTTGCCTAGGGTTCTGTCAAGATTGTTTTGAGAGTAGAAGCACGAGGCGTTGACGTTGCAGAGACCGTGATCATCCCCCATCGTCGCTTAATGATGCCGATCATTCTGAGTTTCTATCTGAGAATTGATGTGAAGAATGGTAAAGATCTCGTATCATATATTATAGATAGCCCTCATAAC